>DASXNK010000032.1 GCA_036495095.1 Candidatus Dormiibacterota bacterium
GGGGTTCGACCACAGGACGACAGACGTCCGCGGAGGAGGCGCGACCTCGTCGCCGCTCCCATCCCGCTCGCTCATGGTGCTCGGCAACCTCGCGGTGGCACCCGGGGTCAGCGGGCTGCAGGTGGTCCCGCCGATGCTCGCCACCGTGCTGATCGGCGCCCACATCGACGCCACCGCCACCGGCGTCGTATGGTTCACAGCCGCAACCGTCCGCCTCGCCGCAGGGAGCCACGGCATGGCCGAGACCCTGGCCCACCGGATCCGCAGCCGGGAGGAGTATGCCGGCGCCGCGCCCGCGATCGCCCTGCTCCCCTGGTTCTCCGCCCGGGCGGCGGTGGCCTGAGATGGCGACCGATCTCGGCCGGGTGCGCGCGCTGGTCGCGGCCGAGCGCGGGCTCGCGGTGGTGTCGACGCTGCGGTCGGACGGGTCGGTGCACAGCGCGGTGGTGAACGCCGGGGTGACCACCCACCCGGTGACCAATGCGGAGGTGGTGGGCTACGTCGCCATCGGCAGCGCGCTCAAGCTCCGCCACCTCCGCGCCCGGCCGCGGGCCACGGTGACCTGGCGGGTCGGCTTCCGCTGGCAGACCGTCGAGGGCGCGGTCACGCTGATCGGGCCGGACGACCCGCTGGAGGGCGTCGAGCCGGCGGATCTGCCGCAGCTGCTCCGCGACGTCTACCTCTCCACCGGCGCCACCCACGACGACTGGCCGACCTACGACCGGGTCATGGCCGAGGAGCGCCGCTGCATCGTGCTGGTGCGGCCCGAGCGCGGGTACGGGGTGGGCTGACCCGGGAAGCCCGCGACACGCGTCGGTGCGCGACGCCACCCGTGTGCATGAGGGCCGGGCCGCTGTGACGATCGCGTGCGGACCCGGCGGTCAGCGCTCCGGCGGCTACAGTGCTGTCGTCGGTCCTCGACAACGGCAAACTCACCGTGAGGTGAGGACGCAAAGCCACGGGTCTCATCGAGACAGCCGGGCTACCGAAGGGGTCACCCACGGACCGGCGGAGATGGGGGTCTGCACATGGCAGCGACATCGGCTCTTTCCGTGGCGCCCGCGCTGATCCAGGAGTCGCCGCCGGCGACGCTCGGCGACGACGTCGAGGACGTCCTCGCCACCCTGACGCCCCGCGAGCGCCGCGTCCTCCTGCTGCGCTACGTGTTGGTCGACTCCCGGGAGCGCACCGCCGAGGAGGTGGGCAGGCGCCTCGGCGTCCCCGGCGAGCGGATCACCCGCATCGAGGCCGAGGCGCTGGCCAAGCTGGAGATGTCGTCGGGGAGGGGTCGGTACACGACCCTATAGTTGGTCGGATGAGGATTCGACTGATCCACGACGCCGGGGGCACGATCGTCTCGTTCGTGCCCCCGGGTGCCGAGCTGCCCGGACCGCAGGCGGCCGGCCAGAGGATCTCCGAGGTCGAGGCTGCCGGCCTCGATGCGAACGAGCTCCACCTCAACCATCTGCAGGCGAACTACCGGGTCGACTGCACCAGCACCCCGCCGAGGCTGGTCCCCGACCGGATGGAGGGCACGCCGCGGTCAGGCGCGGGCCGTCCCCTCGAACGCTCGGAGACCTTCCCTCCCCCGCCGCCGGGTGCGTCGCCGGCCGGCCACGCAGAGGGCGGCGCAGGCCGCGACTGACAGGGCGATCTCGACGCCGATCGACACGCCCGGTCCGGGCAGGCGGTACGGATGCTCGCCCCGCCGGCCCTGGCGCTGCCAGTGCGAGGGGAAGATCAGGCGCCGGGTCTCCTGGCCGCGGAGCTTCATCAGGATGATCTCCGCGTCGGGCGCGACCGCCGCCAGTCCGGCGACGGTGACCACCGACCCGGCTCCGCAGCTCAGCGCCAGTGCGGCGACGCCGGCGGTGACCAGCGCGGCCTGACCGATCACCCCGACGCTGAGGTCGTCGTGGCCGATGCCGTCGAGCAGGGCGTGGGAGACCACTCCCGCGAGGGCACCGCCGCGACGGTCGCGGTTCAGTCTCCCCAGGGCAGCGCCGGCGACGAGATGGGTCAGGGCGAGCACGGCGCCATTCTCGACCCCGGTCGCGCCCGCCTGGCGAGCGCTTCACGAACCCGTGACCGACGCCGCACCCGCCGTTGCCTGGGTCAGCCGGCGATGAAGTCGACCACCACCGCGGCGAGCCGCTCGCCCCGGTCCTCCTGGAGGAAGTGGCCGCCGTTCTCGATCACGGTGTGCGGCTGGCCCTCGGCGCCGGGGATCAGCCGGCGGAAGAGCTGGTCCCCACCCCGGGTGACCGGATCCTGGTCGCTGAAGGCGCAGAGGAACGGCCGGGTCCAGCGCTTCAGCTCCTCCCAGGCCTCGCGGTTGGGCTGGGCGGCGGGGTCGTCCGGGGTCACCGGCACCAGGGTGGGGAACTGCCGGGCGCCGGCCAGGTAGCGGTCGTCGGGGAAGGGGGCGTCGTAGGCAGCGATCACCTCGGGGCTCAGCGGGGTCACGCATCCACCCCTGACGACGCCGCCGGCGTGGAAGCGCGGGGTCTCCTGGGAGTAGCGCCGCCAGCGGTGGAAGGCGGGCCCGGGGTCATCGTCGCCGGTGGGCAGGAAGGTGTTGGCGGCGACCACACGGGCGAAGCGGCCGGGCATCTCGGCGACCAGCCGCAGCCCGATCAGGCCACCCCAGTCCTGGCCGACCAGGGTGATGTCGCGGAGGTCGAGCGCCTCGACGGTGGCGCGCATCCAGTCGACGTGCCGCTGATAGGTGTAGTCGGCGCGCTGGGCCGGCTTGTCGCTGCGGCCGAAGCCGACCAGGTCGGGCGCCACGGCGCGGTGCCCGGCGGCGGTCAGCACCGGGATCATCGTCCGGTAGAGGTACGACCAGGACGGCTCGCCGTGGAGCAGCAGCACCGGCGCGGCGTCGCGCGGCCCCTCGTCGACGGTGTGGACGCGGAGCCCGTCCACGTCGAGGTAGTGGGGCTCGAAGGGATAGCCGGGCAGCCCGGCGAACCGCTCGTCAGGGGTGCGGAGGACCTCGTCGATGGTCAGCAGCCGCTGGCGCCGACCGGGACCGGCGGCGAGCTCGCCCGGGCCGGGCTGGTGGTGACCGCGATGATCTGGGGCGAGCGCCAGCCGGGGACGGTGACCTGGTTGGTGGAGGTCACGTAGCGGTACGAGGCCGGGGCGGGCACGCCGGTGACCGGCACCTCGATGCGCTGCGAGGAGCACCGGTCGGTGACGACGATGGTCCAGGCGACCAGCTCGTCCTGGTGGGGCTGCAGGTCCACGCGCACGGTGACGGTGCAGCTCCCCCCGCCGCAGCCGTCCGGGGTGACGGTGACGGCGCTGACGCCCCCGGCCGCCGCCGGCTCGGAGCGCTCCCCGCCCGGGCGCGGTGGCGCCGGGTTCGTCCCTCCTCCGGGCAGCAGGCCGCTCTGCGGCGGCTGCTGGGCGGGCACCTGCCCGGTGGCGGGAGCCCGGCCGGCACCGCCGGCGAGCAGCTCGACCGCGGAGAGGGTGCCGCCTCCGATGGCGCCGAGGAGGGACGCCGCGATGACCACCCTGCGCCACGCCCACGAGGGGGGCGGCGGGTTCCCGGAGCGGCCCGGGCGGGCCGACGCCGCGGCCGTGCGAACCCGGCGGCGCTCGTACACGGTGGCCGACGCGGCCGCCGGCCGCGCGGTGGCGGCGGCGACGGGCGGAAGCTGCCGCGGCTCCCACCGGTCCGCGGCGGGAGGGGTGGGGGCGGCCGGAGCCGGCGCCGGCGGCAGCACGGGTGCGGCAGGCGGTGCGGGCGCGGGGGCGATCTCGGCGGCGGGACGCTCGGGCGCCGCCTCCGGCTCGGTCTCGGCCACCGGCGCGGGCTCCTCGGGCGCGGGCACGACGAAGGGCCGGATCGCGGGCGCCTCGTCCGGCTCGGCCGGAGCCGGGGTGCGGTGACGGGGCACCTCCGCGATCGTCTCGAGCGGCGGCACCACGAACGGGCGGGACGGCGGCTCGTCGGGCGGTGCCACCACCGGCGGCGTGATCAGCGGCAGCGGGTCGACGGGGGGCGCCGGCGGGGCGGCGGCCGCCTCGATCGGGCGCGGAGGAGCGAGCGGGGTGGGCAGCGTCTCCCACGAGAAGGGCCCGGTGCGGGGGGCGATCGGGGCGCGCCACGCCGGCGGGGCCACGGCGCTCCGCCGCTGGGGCGGGGCCGGTGCCGGGGTCGAGGTGGCCGGCGGCAGCGGCCGAGCCATCCCCGAGCGGGTGCGCCGCGGCAGCGACGGCACCGGGAACACCGGCGCCTCCGGCTCGCGCGCGGGGCCCTCCCAGGGCAGCAGCGGCTGGCCGGCGAAGAGCGCGTTCGAGGAGGGCATGTGGAGGCAGACGATCACGGTCACGCCGATGACGACGCCGAGGAATCCGAGCGCGCCCGTCCCCATGAGGATGGCGAGCAGGCCGACGGCGATGGTCACACCCTCGACGACGTCGAGGAGCAGCCGCGCCCAGGCGGCGCCCTCGGGCAGACGCCGCGCCGCGATGACGACGGCGGTGGACACGGCGAGGACGTCACCGGCGAGGAAGAGGAGCGCCAGGGCGACGAACGCCCCGTTCCTCAGCCCGCCCGCGGCGACCACGGCGACACCGAGCATCACGAACACACCGAGCCCGGCCGCCCATCCCTGGAAGAGGGCGATCGCCCGAGCGGTTCGGAGTGGAGCAGGCAACATCATGGCGGTGCGACACCTCCCTCTCACCACCCAGCTCTCAACGGAGGCCCAGAAGGGTAGCGCGCCGGGACCGGTGCCGGGGCGGGCCGTGACCGCCCGCCCGAACGGTCAGCGACGCTGGGCGGCGCCGAGCTCGACGGCGGGAAGCTTGCCGTCCGCGTACATCGCGCGCAGAACCTTCTTGTCGTACTTGCCGACGCTGGTCTTCGGGATCTCGTCGACCACCGCCCATCGCTCCGGCACCCAGAACTTCGCAACCTGGCCCGCGATGAACTCGCGCAGGTCCTCGGGTGTCGTCGTGCTGCCGGGCTTGAGCACGACCGACGCGAGCGGCCGCTCGTCCCAGCGCTGGTCGGGCACCGCGATCACCGCGGCGTCGAGCACATCGGGATGTCCGATGAGCATCGTTTCCAGCGCCACCGACGAGATCCACTCACCGCCGGACTTGATCACGTCCTTGGAGCGGTCGGTGATCTGGATGAAGCCGCGCGAGTCGACGCAGCCCACGTCACCGGTGCGCAGCCAGCCGTCGTGGAACTTGTCGGGAGCGGGATCCTTGAAGTACGACGCGGCGATCCACGGACCGCGCACCTCGATCTCGCCGACCGACTCGCCGTCCCACGGCTGCACCTTCCCCGAATCGTCGACGATGCGCAGCCGCACCCCGGCGACGACGCGGCCGGTCTTGCTCCGCCAGTCCATCTCCTCCTCGGGCGGAACGCCACGCGGCGGGATGGCGATGGCGCCGATGGGGCTGGTCTCGGTCATCCCCCAGGCCTGGATGATGCGCAACCCGTGGTTCTTCTCGAAGCGCTCCATCAGCGAGCGCGGCACCGCGGAGCCGCCGCAGATGATCGTCTTCATGCTGGTGAGGTCGGCGGGATGCGCCTCGATGTGCTGGAGCACGCCCTGCCAGATGGTGGGCACGCCGGCGGCGAAGGTGGGGCGCTCCGCCTGGATGAACCTGCACAGCGGCTCGGGCTGCAGGAACCGGCCCGGCATCAGCAGGTCGGCGCCGAGCATGAACGCGGTGTAGGGGATGCCCCACGCGTTGACGTGGAACATCGGGACGATGACGAGGGCGCGGTCGGCCTCCTTGAGCGAGAACGCACCCCACTCGGCGAGGGAGTGCAGGCAGATCGAGCGGTGGCTGTACACGACGCCCTTGGGCGCGCCGGTGGTGCCGGTCGTGTAGCACATCGCCGCCGCCGTCTTCTCGCCCAGCTCGGGCCAGTCGTACTCCGGCGACTCGGCAGCGAGCAGGTCCTCGTAGTCGAGCACGCCGTCGCCGAGGGCGGAGGCGTCGCCCTCACCGACCAGGATGAGGTGCTCGACGGTGGTGAGGTCCGACCGGATCTTCGCCAGCAGCGGGACCAGCGAGGCGTCAACCAGGATGACGCGGTCCTCGGCGTGGTTGATGACGTAGGCGAGCTGATCCGGGTTGAGGCGAAGGTTGAGGGTGTGGAGGACCGCGCCCATGCAGGGAACGGCGAGGTAGGCCTCGAGGTGCTCCTGGTGGTTCCAGGAGAGGGTGCCGACACGGTCTCCGGACTGGATGCCGAGCCGCTTCAGGGCGCCCGCGAGCCGCGCCGCCCGCTCGGCGACCTCGGCGAAGGTGCCCCGGCGGCTGCCCTCGCCCTCGAAGCTGACCACCTGGCTCTCCGGGTAGACCTGCGCCCCACGCCGGAGGATGTCCGTGATGGTCAGGTCCCCGTCCTGCATCGTGCTCTGCATCGACCGTCGCCTCCACACTGTCCAGCCCCGCTCTGCCATCACGTTGTATACCCGAGCGAGGGGTGGGAGGGGGAACCCGCGATTGCAGAGGTGGACTCCGGCATCGGGGTGAGGGTTTGGACTCCGCCGCTGTCGGGTTGGTGGCGTGACCGGCCGGAGGGGTGGGCCGGCTCACGGGAGACCGACCGTTGAAGGTCAGCGCGCGGTACGACGCCATGACCGCAGCCGGCGGACGGTTCGCCTCGGCTGCGGGCACGCTCGCGGACATCGAACGCGCCGTCCAGCGGGCCTGCGAGCTCGCAGCGGGGGCCACCGGGGATGCGGGCGCCACGGCGGAGGTCGTCAGGTTCTGCGATCGCACCACGGGCGCCATGGACGACACCTGCACGCATCTGCTGGAGGTGGCTGGGGGGCTGCGGCGGGCTCTCCAGGTGATGTGGTCGGCCGGGGGTGGCGGCGATCTCGGCGACGGTCCGGTCGGCAGCCACCATGGTGGTTCGCGATGACCGGAGACGGGCAGCCCGGCGCCCCGGGCGTCTCCGTCCACTCGATCGACGTGCCGGCTCCGCACGACGGCAACCCGGAGGAGTTGCGGCGCGCCGCGTGGCAGCTCGACCAGTGCGCCGAGGAGGTGCGATCGCTGGTCGTCCGGCTTCGCGCGACCGTGGAGGATCTGACGCAGGGCCAGGGCGAGTGGCGCAGCCCGGTCGCGGACGCCTTCCGGACGCACGCCTGGGAGCCGATCAGGCTGACGCTCACCAGTGTCGCCCACTCACTCGAGGACGGTGCGGCGTCACTGCGCCACGCCGCCACGGCGATCGAGAACGCCCAGAGTGACCGCCGTCGAGCCGAGGCGCTGGCGGTGGCGGCCGGTGTCGGTGTCGCCCTGACCGTGCTGTCCTTCGGCATCAGCGACGCCGTCGCCGCCGAGGCCGCGGCCGGTGCTGCGGCGCTGATGGCCCGGGCGGCGACGGCGATCGCCGGGGCGATGCGTGCGGTGGTGCTGGCGCTGGACGAGGCCGGGGCGGCAATCCGGGTCCTGACGGTGACGATGCGGACCTGGGGGACGGCCGCCGGGTACACCGCGGGGCTCACCCTGCCCCGCCTGGCGTTCAGCCCCGCGGGCGCCGGTGTGCTCGGCGCGGTGGGGAGCGCGGCGCTGGGGGATACGCGGCCCGCGGACCTCATCCAGGCATTCGCGATCAGCTATGTGGAGGGGAAGGCCGGCGAGGCCGAGGGGGAGGGCGAGGCGTCACCCCGCCGTGGGGCTGGGCTTGGGGGATCGCCCGGACGATCGCGGACCTTCGAGCGTTACCTCGACGCGCCCCCGCCGACCACGGGCGAGGAGGTGTGGCTGGAGATCACCACCGAGGAGGGGGTGCTGGTCGGGACGCGGGCGAAGGGCGCCAGGGCGCACGTGCACGAGCTTCCGGACGACCTCGCGCACGTGGAGGCCTACTACGCGCGCCTTCGCTCGGGCGGCGTCGATGTGACGCCACCGGGCATGGAGGCGGGCGCCAGCGTGACCCGCCTTCCGGATGGCACGCACATCACGTTTCGTGCAAGGTCCAGAAGCGGGCCTCCCACCCTCGAGTTCACCATTGAGAGCCGCGGTCACTTCAAGTTGAAGATCAAGGAATGACCCCATGAGCGACCCGCTGGAACTGGCCCTGAAAGACATCCTGGCGTGGGTGGCGGATGATCACAGCAGTGTGTTCGCGGCGGAGAGCTCGGTTGCGGAGTTCTTCGGCTGGGAACCACGTGAGCGGCTGCGGATGCTGACCGCGGCCGCGGTCGAGGCTCTGAATCGCGCGGGCCTCGTCGACATTGGCGTGCCACAAGGCGGCACAGACTTCCTGGTCGACAGCTCACCGCCTGACGCCATCGGTCGGCGCATCTACGACGAGTGGGATGCGGACCCCTATGCCTCCCAGATCGCCAACTGGATGAACATCACGCCTCTCGGCGAGGAGGTGCACGGTGAGGGCACTCGTGAGCCCCTCGACCAGGCGCTCCGATGGGCCCGGGAGGCGGCCGAGCGGCGCGGGCTGACTGTCCCCACGGAGCCGGCACCGGAGCAGCCGCGCGACGACGTCGAGCTCCGGAACGTCCGCGACCTCCCCGACGGGCCGGATCACGCCGTCGCATACCACGAGCGCCTCAGGGGCGGCGGCGTCGATGTCACCCCCGACGGCTTCGATCCGAACGGCGTGATCACCCGCCTGAAGGACGCGTCGTTCATCATCTGGCGTCCTCGCTCGGCCGACGGCAGGCCGGCGCTCGAGTTCGACATCCCCAGTCGTGGCAAGGTGAAGCTGAGGTATCGGGGATGAGCGACGTCGACCCGCTGGGGGGCGCGCTGCGCGACAGCCTCGCCTACAGTGCCGACGATCACAGTGCGGTGATGTGGGTCGAGAGCTCGGTGGAGCACCACTTCCCGCAGGCGACCCGCGACGAGGTGCGCATCATCACCGCCGCGCTCACGGAGGCGCTGGTGGCGACGGGGTTGGTCCACGTCGGTCTGCCTCGGGGTGGGGCGGAGTTCGCCGACGAGGATGTGGCCCCGGAGGAGGCGGGCCGCCGGGTTCTCGACGGCTGGGACGCGGACCCGCTCCCCGCGCAGATCGGCCTCTGGATGCGAGCATCGATCCATGGACACGCCGTGGTCGCAGGTCTCCAGACCGATCGGGTGCTCGCCGAGGCGCGGGAGCGTGCGCTGGGGGCGGCCGCCCGGGAGGGATACCGTGTCGGTGTCTGACCCGGGGCCGGCTGGCGGTCAGCCCGGGTCCATCAGCCCCACGTAGTAGATGCTGACCGCGATCGAGCCGGAGATCGTCTGCTCCTCGGCGTGGCCGTCCGGGTAGGTGGTGCGCACGATCAGCCGGAGTGGCACCTCCTCGTCGACCGGGCGGCGCCGGCCGTCGAGACGCTCGGCGTGGTTCCACTGGACGGCCACGGGGCGGTCGGGGACTGCAGAGGCGCCCGGCGCGGTCGCCTCCCGGGGTGGGGCGTCGGTGGGTCCGCCGAGGTAGGTCCAGCCGACCACCTCGCTGGTGGCCTCGCCGATGGTGGTGCCTCCGACCGTCTCGCTGCCGGGCCGGAGGACCAGGACGCGAGGGAACAGCTCGAGGAGGCGGCCACGGATGGTGGCGGCGTGAGTGAGCGGCGGCTGCCGTGGATCCGGCGGCGGGGTGGTGCCGTCGCCCCTCTGACCGACGGGGACGGCGGCGACGGCGAGGCTCGGTGGGGCGTAGACGGCGCCGGGGAGGAGGCCGGTCGAGGTGCGGTGGTTGCTGATCTGCACGTCCGCGGTCCGGTGGACGACGGTGGGAGCGCCGGCGTCGTCGAGGTCGACGGCGTCGCCGGTGAGGTGCAGGGTGGCGACGGCGGTGACGTCGGCGGAGCGGGTGGAGTCGCCGGCGGCGGGCTGGGGGGCGAGGAGATGGGCGTCGGTGATGCCCTGCCGGCCGGAGCCGGGGCGGGCGTCGGTGGCGCCGTCGGACCACCGCATCGACCAGGCGGTGTCGCGCCAGTCGAGGTTGGCGAGGCAGGTGCCGTCGGAGAGGCGCTCGGCGAGATTGCTGGCGAAGCTGGTGGAGGCGGTGAGGAGGGTCGGGAGGTGGGGGTCGTAGGTGTCCGGGGTGAGGGTCGCGTCGAGGGAGGTGGAGGCGACGGCGAGGGCGTCGCATTCGTGTGGGGCCAGGCCGGCGGGGACGTGATGGGTGGCGAAGATGGGGCAGATCGAGTACTGGCCGGAGGCGTGCAGGGAGTCATCGTTGTTGCACGGACCGAGTAGCGGATCGGCCGGCTTAGGGAAGACCGGTCGATCTCCGTTGCACCCGTCATAGATGTAAACGCCGTAATAGCGGTCAAGCGTGAATTGGTCTACTCTGCGCAAGTGCCATTGGCTGTAGAGGCAGTAGCGAGCTGATCGACGGACGCCGACGCGCTGAGTGTTGGTGACCGGGCCTACGGTGTCGCGAACGGTCAGTTGTTCAAACGCTGTATTGCCGACGACCGACGCCTCGAAACTAGCGGTTGGCTGCGAACCCGGACCTGAAGCGCCTCGCACTGATTCTATGCCGGAAGGCAGCGTCACAAGGCACCACACCGACAAGACAGCCAGAAGCCCTCGGGACAACAGAATCAGCTTGATTGATAGATG
>DASXNK010000033.1 GCA_036495095.1 Candidatus Dormiibacterota bacterium
TGGTGCACGAGAACATCAAGCGCTTCATGGACGGCTTCCACCACGACGCCCACCCGATGGGGATGCTGCTGTCGACGGTGGGCGCGCTCGCCACCTTCTACCCCGAGGCGACGCGCATCCACGACGCCGAGCAGCGGCGGATCTCGCTGTACCGGCTGATCGCCAAGATGCCGACCCTGGCGGCGTACGCCTACCGCCACTCCCGGGGGCTGTACTACGTGCGCCCCGACAACGAGCTCTCCTACGCCGGCAACTTCCTGAACATGATGTTCAAGATGGTCGAGCAGAGGTACCAGCCGGTGCCGGAGATCGAGCGCGCCCTCGACGTGCTCTTCATCCTCCACGCCGACCACGAGCAGAACTGCTCCACCAACGCGATGCGCTCGGTGGGCTCGGCCCAGCCCGACCCCTACTCGGCGACCGCCGCCGCCATCGCCGCCCTCTACGGACCGCTGCACGGCGGCGCCAACGAGGCGGTGCTGCGGATGCTCATGCGCATCGGCTCCACCGACCGCATCCCCGAGTTCATCGAGGGTGTGAAGGCGGGCAAGGAGCGGCTGATGGGGTTCGGCCACCGCGTCTACAAGAACTACGACCCGCGCGCCACGGTCATCAAGCAGATGGCCGACCAGGTGTTCTCGGTGACCCGTCCGGACCCGCTGCTCGACGTCGCCCTGGAGCTGGAGCGGATCGCGCTCGAGGACGAGTACTTCGTCAAGCGCCGGCTCTACCCCAACGTCGACTTCTACAGCGGGCTCATCTACCAGGCGCTCAACCTCCCCACCGAGATGTTCCCGGTGATGTTCGCCATCCCCCGCACCGTCGGCTGGCTGGCGCAGTGGGAGGAGATGCTGCTCGACCCCGAGCAGCGGATCGCCCGGCCCCGCCAGGTGTACCTCGGCGAGGCGCGCCGCAGCTACGTGGAGATGTCGGAGCGCGACGGCCGGGTGATGGCGGGGTCCACCGCCGGCTGAGCCGCGGTGGTGGCGGCGTAGAGCCGCTGCACCAGGTCGGCGGCGACGCTGTTCTCGTCGTTGCTGCGGTAGTCGAGCCAGTACCAGACCTGCAGGGTCACGCCGCCGTCGATCTCGAGCCTCGGCACCACCCGGGGCGGCGGCTCCTTGGCGATCCTGGAGGCCTCCTGCAGCTGGGTGCGGACGGCACGCAGCACCGCCTCGAGGTCGTCGCCCTGGGGAACCCAGACGGTCACGCTGTAGCGGCGCAGCGGGTACGCGCTGGAGTTGATCACGTTGCCGTTGAAGGCGCTGAGGTTGGGCATGACCGCCAGCCTCCCGTCGGCGGTCCGCAGGCCGGTGGTGCGCAGCTCGATGGTCTCCACGGTGCCGCTGAGGTCGCCCACGGTGATCACGTCGCCGATCCGGAAGGGCCGCTCGATGAGCAGGAAGATGCCGGCGAGGATGTTGCGCAGCAGGTCCTGGAGGGCGAGGCCGACGGCGAGGCCGGTCAGCCCGAGGGAGGTGACCAGGACGCTGAAGGAGAGCCCGAGCGCGCTGAGGCCGCCGAGCAGGGCGAGCACCAGGGTGGCCACGGTGAGCAGGTTGTGGATGAGGTTGCGCACCTGCCGGTCGGCGGTGGCGCGCACCAGGGCGCCGTTGACCGCCCCGCGGAACAGCCGGCCGGCGACGATGACCAGGGCGACGACGACCAGGGCGCCGATCAGGCGGCTGACCACCGGGCCGGCATCGAGACCGTCCGGGAGGTGGTCCTGGATGAAGCCACAGAGCGACTTCAGCAGCTGGTCGTCAGGGCAGCCGGCCGTGCTGGTGGTGGTGGTCGCCGCGAGCAGCCCGGTGGGCGTCACCGGCGGGTCAGGACTCGCCGGCCTCGGCCTCCCCGGCCGGCGCGGCCTCACCCGCTTCGGACACCTCGTCAGCCTCCTCGCGGACGCGGAGCGGCGCCACCTTGACGACCACCTCGGAGTCCTCGGCGCTGACCAGGGTCACCCCGTCGGGAAGGGTGAGGTCGCCGACGGTGATGCTGTCCTCGACCGCGCCCAGCCCGCTCACGTCGACGGTGATCTGCGGGGGCAGGTCGGTGGGCAGGCACTCGACCTTCACCATGTTGAGGGTCTGGAGCAGCGAGCCCAGATGCAGGTCGGTGACCGCGGGCGACTCGCCGACCAGCACCAGCGGCACCTCGGCGGTGAGCTTCTCGAGCAGGTTGACGGCGAAGAAGTCGACGTGCAGCGGCCGCCCGTTGCGAGGGTTGCGCTGGAGCTCGCGGATCAGGCACCGCCGCAGCGGCTGGCCATCGACCTGCAGGTCGACGAGGTGGGTGCGCCCCGCCCTCTGCCAGATGCGGTCGATCTCCTTGGCGTCGGCCTGGATGGAGACCGCGGTCTGACGGTGGCCGTAGACGACCGCGGGCACCTGGCCGGAGCGCCGGAGCGCGTTGATGTGGTGGCCGGCGGTGTCGCGCGGACGCGCGGCGAGGGACATGGAGGACATGGGCCGGAATGGTACCAAGTACAATCCCAGCCCGATGGCGACCAAGAAGATTCGCATCCTGACCGCCAAGGTCGGACTCGACGGTCACGACCGCGGCATCAAGGTGATCTCCCGAGCGCTGCGCGACGCCGGCGTCGAGGTGATCTACACCGGGCTGCACCAGACTCCCGAGATGGTGGTCGAGACCGCCATCCAGGAGGACGTGGACGGCATCGGCATCAGCCTCCTCAGCGGCGCGCACATGACCCTCTTCCCGGAGGTGCTGCGGCTGCTCCGCGAACGCGGCGCCGGCGACATCGTGGTCTTCGGCGGCGGGATCATCCCGGACGAGGACATCCCGCCCCTCAAGGAGATGGGGGTGAACCGCATCTTCGGCCCGGGCACCTCGCTCGACGACGTCGTCGGCTTCGTGAACGAGGCCTTCGGGGAGCGCGCCGCCGCCGGCGCCTAGCTGTACTGACCACGGACCTTGTTGACACAAGGGAGAGCCTCCTGGCTGAGTACGGATGTTCGACGTCCTACTCGGCAGGAGGCTCTCGGTGGTCCATCCTAAAGCTGCTCTCACGCCCCGTGGCCGCCTCATCCTGTGCCAGCGCATCGCCTCTGGCCGGGCCGTCGCTCATGTCGCCGAGGAGATGGGCGTCTCCCGTCCCACAGCCCACAAGTGGTGGCGTCGCTTCCGGCTTGAGGGCCCGCTCGGGCTGCTGGACCGGTCGAGCCGACCGCACTCGTCTCCCACGCGGACAAGCCCGCAGCTGGAGCACAAGGTGGAGCAGCTCCGTCGCTCGCTGAAGCTCGGACCGGTGCGACTCGGCGCTCGGCTTGGAGTGCCCGCCTCAACGGTTCACCGCATCCTCGTTCGCCGCGGCATCAGCCGGATCGCTTGGATGGATCGCCCGACCGGCCAAGTGATTCGTCGGTACGAGCGTGATCGTCCCGGCGAGCTCATCCACGTCGACGTCAAGAAGCTTGGCCGGATCCCCCTTGGTGGAGGCCACCGCTGGCTGGGTCGCACGGTCGGCATGGCCCACCGCCACGCCAACCCCGCCGGCTACGAATACCTCCACGCCGCGGTTGATGACCACTCTCGGCTCGCCTATGTGGAGATCGCCTCCGACGAGACCGGCTCGACCTCCGCCGCTTTCTGGCGCCGCGCCTCGCAGTTCTTCTCTGACCACGGCATCACGGTCGAGCGTGTCCTTACCGACAACGCTCTCGCCTACCGGCGGTCGCTCGCCTTCCGTGCGGCCGTGGCTGAGATGGGAGCCGTCCAGCGCTTCATCCGACCGCGCCGCCCCCAGACCAATGGCAAGGTCGAACGCTTCAACCGGACCCTGCTCGACGAGTGGGCCTACGTCCGCTTCTACCGCAACAACGACGACCGGGCGTCAGCCTTGCCGGAGTACCTGCACCTGTACAACCATCATCGGGCCCACACCGCGCTCGGCCTCCAGGCGCCCATCTCGCGCGTCAACAACGTCCCGGCTCATTACAGCTAGGCGCCGGCGGCGGCGCGCTCCCCGAAGGCCTCGTTCACGAAGCCGACGACGTCGTCGAGCGAGGTGCCCGGGCCGAAGATGCGGCTGACCCCCATCTCCTTCAGGGGCGGGATGTCCTCGTCGGGGATG
>DASXNK010000034.1 GCA_036495095.1 Candidatus Dormiibacterota bacterium
CGCGACTGGCTGAAGAAGCAGGCGCCCGACCCCGCGCTGGCGGCGCTGGTGAAGAGCCAGCCCGGCTTCAAGCCCTACACCAAGGTGATCGTCATCCCCTGGCCGTCGATGACGCCCAAGTTCGCAGCGGTCGCCTGGGACTACTACGACCCCATGGACAGGGTGGACACCACCGAGCTGCAGAACTTCTACGACAACCACCTCGACACCGCGCCCGAGGGGCTGAACACGCCCTGAGCCGTCAGCAGGCCCGAGCGGTCGCCGCCCAGGCCGGGGTCCCGCGGCTGAACAGCTGCATGCCGTGGTCGTCGAGCACCCGGCGCCAGCCGGGCAGCGCGCCGAGCTGGGTGGCGAGGCGGCCGGCTGGGGTCAGCACCGCCGTGGTCCCGCTGGCGTCGAGCAGGTCGAGGGCGGTGGGGGCGGTGGTGGCGCCGGCGGCGATGCGCAGGTCGTCGGCGAAGACCCGGTCGCCGGCGGCGATGAGCTCGCCGTAGTCGTAGACGCGGGTGCGCGGCCAGAGCTCCTGGATCAGGTACCCGCTGGTGCCGTACGGGGCGAAGAGGCGAGTGCCGTCGGGAGCGGCGCGCAACGCCGCCACCGCGCAGGCGGGATCGGCGGCGGCCACCCCCGCGGGTGAGGCGTCGGTCGCCGCCCGGGCCACCGCGATGCCGAGCCCGACGCCGCCGCAGAGCACCACCAGGGCGCCGGCGATCACGGTGGCGGGGGTGACCCGGCGGGCCCGCGGCACCGCCGAGCCTCGGCGGAGGCGGCGGGCGAGCAGGCCGGCGGCCGACTCCGCGGCGGCGGTCCAGGCGGGCAGGGCGATGGCGACGAGCAGGGCGATGTTGCGCACCGCGAGGCAGGCGGCCAGCACCGCCGCGGCGGCGAGCAGCCGGTCGCGGAGGTCGATGCGGCGCCCCAGCACCACCAGGAGCACGGTGGAGGCGGCGAGCAGGGCGAAGGGCCACAGCCCGGCGTCGTGGAGGTTGGGTGGCATCCACTCGACGATCGGCTTGGCCTTCACCGACGCGCTGGTCGAGAGCGCGTAGGCGTAGAGCCGCGGGCCGGCGGGATTGAGGCAGGCGGCGGCGGCGGCGACGCCGAGGGCGATCGCGAGCTGGCGCACCCGGACCGCGGGGGCGGCGCCGGCGAGCCGGAGCCGGGTCCGCACCGCCTCGATCGCGACCACGGCCCCGAGCACGGCGATCCCCCCGAGGAAGCCGGCGTGGAGGTTGGCCCAGAGGGCGAGCAGCGGGGGCAGCAGCCAGCGCACCCGGCCGCCCCGGGCGAGGTGGCGCTCGGCGATCAGCAGGGTCCAGGCGGTGAGCGCGAAGGTCGCCACCTGGGGACGGGCGCCGAGCACCGGCTCGGCCGCACGGGCGCCGAGCAGCAGCGCGCCGGCGAGGGCGAGCGAGCCCGCCCCCCGGTCGCGGGCGCGGAGCGCGCACGCCCAGAGCCCGGTCCACGCAACCGCCGCCATCACCAGGGCGACGAGGAGCACCCCGCCGGCGGCGGCGAGGCCGGCGAAGATCACCTCGGCGAGCCACTCGTGGGGGGTCCAGGGCGCGCCCTGGGCGGTGTAGGTGAAGAGCTCGCCGCCGGGGACGGAGAGGTGGTCGAGCATCCAGCGCCCGGCGCGCAGGTGCCACCAGAGGTCGGGGTCGCCGAGCACGTCGAGGCAGGGCACCCCGGCGAGCAGCAGCGCCGCCGCCAGGAGGGCGCGCCGGGGATCGGCGAGCAGGGCGGCGAGGCGCCGGCCCACGCTGCGGACCCGGCCGGGCTGTGCCCGCCCGCCCGCCGGGAGCGCGGGGGCGACGAGAGGGCTCGGGGTGGGGGACACGATCGTGGCGAGCCTACCCGGGCCCCGCCGAGGCGCCGGCGGCCGTCATCGGTCCGTTGCCTATACTCCGAGCCGGGGGGATGGCTGTCATCGCGAGGCGACGGCGGCCCCGGGGGACGCCCGCCCGAACAGAGGAGAAGCGATGTCTCGGGCCAATCGCCGGCGCGACGAGGCGAGGCCCGCCGGGGCGACCACGGCGCCCGCCACGGCGGTCACCGAGCGCCGCCCGGTGGCCGGCGCCCCCGGCGCCAGCGATGCCGGCAACCACATCTCGTGGCGCGCCTGCCTGGCCGGCCTGCTGCTCGGCGAGCTCGCGCTGCTGCTGGTCACCAACGGCGGACTCATCCTCGCCAGCGCCATCTTCGGCCCCACCGAGAGGCTCGACGGCGGCATCGTCGGCATCGGCAGCTTCCTCGCCGTCATCCTCGGCGGCTTCGCCGCCGCCCGCATCGCCGGCCGCTGGGGCCTCTACCAGGGGACCGTGGTGGGCATCGGCTTCATCCTGGTGTCGGTGATCGTCCAGTTCGGCCAGGAGGCCTCGATCGTCCACTCCTCGCTGAGCTCCGGCGCCCATCACATCGTCGACCTCGGCCCGATGCGCATGGACAACGTGATCAGCGGCGACCTCCTCGCCCTGTTCGGCGGCTCCTTCGGCGGCTGGATCGCCCGCAGGCGGTAGCCCTGGGGCCGGTGACGCTCAGAGCGGACGGGCGGCCAGCACCAGGCTGAGGTTCGAGGCCACCACCGCGCCCATCAGCACGGTGAACCCCCAGGCCGAGGCCACCGCGACCCGTCGCGGCAGGAGCATCAGCCCGCAGACCAGCGCCAGCACCACCGGCACCTTCTGGAGCAGCAGCCCGGCCATGCCGAGGTGGTGGATCACCCCGGCGGTCAGCGGGTTGGCCTCGTCCAGCCCATGCACCAACCCCACCGTGGTGGTGAGGATGTCGAGCAGCTGGGCGACGATGAAGAAGACGAGCGGAACCCGAAGGAACCGGTCGGAGAGCACGGCCGAGAGCCGGGCGGCCGCCACGGGCAGCGCGCGCGTCGGGGTGCTGAGCATGCCCCCGATTCTCGGAAGCCCCTCTCGCCATCCCGGTGAAGGACCGGCGACGGCCCTGTGACGGCCGGCCGCTCACCCCTCTTGGCTGGGGTCAACTCTGGCCGTATCATGCGCGGCCTGGGGATCGTCCCCGGCAACCAGGAAGGATCATGCTCCCGCGTTCCGCTCCACGCCTCCGCACCCTGCTCGGCACCGCGCTCTGCGTACCCCTGCTCGCCCTCTCGCTGAGCGCGGGCGACGCCGCCACCGTGCCCTCGCAGGCGAACCCCTGCCCGCAGAACCCGGTCGGCGGCGGGGCCTCGGGCCCGGGGGGCGCGAGGCCGCCGGGACGCGGCGCCGGCGCCGCCGCCCCCGCGCCCGGCTCGGACCCGTGCGCCGACCTCCGCGCCGCCCGGGAGCGCGCCGGCCAGGTCGACGACCTGCTCACCGCCCGGCGCGCCGACCTGGCCTCGGCGCGGGCCCAGCTGGCCGCCCTCGAGGGCAGCGTCACCCGGCTCGGGGAGGAGGTGGCCCGCGACAGCGCCCGCCACGAGGAGGTGATGCAGCGCTGGCGCAGCGACCACGAGCTGCTCGCCCGCCAGGTCCGGAGCCGCTACGTCGCCGGCGAGCAGGGCTTCATCGCCTACCTGGTGGCGTCCGACAGCTTCAGCGCCCTGCTCGACCGCGCGGTCTCGGTGGGCCGGGTGGTGAGCGCCGAGCGCGGCCTCGTCGCCCGCACCGCCGCCGAGCGGCGCGAGGCGGAGGCACTGCTCGCCGACGCCACCGCGCGGCGCGACCAGGCCTCGCTGCAGATGCGGCAGATGGACGCGCTGCGGGTGGTGATCCAGTCCGACGTGGCCCGGCTCAGCCGCGCCTCCGCCGACGCCCACGCCGCCGCCAGCCTCGAGGCGGCGATCGCGGCGCTGGCCCTGGCGCGGGCCCACGGGACGATCTATCCCGCCGTCGACGGCCCCACCTTCACCGCCGACAGTGACCTCACCCGGCCCTCGGGGCTCACCCCGGAGCGGATCGAGAGGTTCCTCCACGGCACCGCCCTCGCCGGGCTGGGCCGGAGTTACATCGAGACCGAGGCCCGCTCCCACGTCTCGGCGAACTACCTGGTCGCCGACAGCATCCTCGAGTCCGCGTGGGGCACCTCGCAGATCGCGCGGGACAAGCACAACATCCTCGGCTTCGGGGCGGACGACAGCCATCCCTACGAGGACGCGGTGAGCTTCCCCTCCTTCGCCGCCTGCGTCGACACCGTTGCCCGCTACGTGGCCGCCCACTACCTCGACCCGCGGGGCAACTCCTTCCACGGGCCGACGCTGCGGGGCATGAACGTGCTCTGGGCGACCGACCCGGAGTGGGCCCACAAGGTCGCGACCATCGCCACCAGCATCCCGTAGGGGCTCTGGACGTGGGCGGCCTGGGGCGGGCGGCACTGGATCCTCAGCGATCCGGCCGCCGCTCCCCTGGCTCCCGGCTCAGGTGCGCGCCGCGGTCTCCACGGCGCCGGTCTCGGACCGGCTGCCCGACGCGGAGTCACCGGAGCCGGGCTCGTAGGCCCGGCCGACGAGGTCGATCCGGCCCAGCGAGCGGGCGAAGTCGAGGCAGGCGGCGCGGGTGAAGCGCAGGTGTCGACCCGGCGTGTGCCAGGCGACGATCTGACCCTGGCCGACCGCGCGGCGGAGTGTCGACCTGGAGACACCGCACAGAACGGCCGCCTCCCCGGTGGTGAGGATGTCCTCGGGCTTCTCGATCATCGGCCTCCCGTTCCCATACATTGGTGGACGCGGTCCTCAGTGCCGCCGCGGGGCGCCCCGGAGGGCGTCGAGGGAGGAGCAGGTGGTCGGAAGCAAGAACCGCCCGCCCGGCCCTCATGAGGTGCGTGTATACAACCTCAAAGGGGTGCCCGTGTGGTTTTTCGGGCACGTGATTCCGTTGACCGGACCTCGCGGCTTGCCCGCATATACTCAGCCGGAGCCTGGCGGGAGATGGGCGGCCCGACCGGCAGCGCAGGAGGCTCGTGGTGGTGGGATCCGTCCGGCAGGTGGTCCGGCGCCTGGTGGAGAGCGTCGGCACGGTCATCGTCGGCAAGGAGGCGGAGGTCGAGCAGTGCGTGATCGCGCTCCTCTGCCGTGGCCACGTCCTCATCGAGGACGTCCCCGGGGTGGGCAAGACGATGCTCGCCAAGGCGCTCGCCCGCTCCCTCGGCTGCCTGTTCGAAAGGGTCCAGTTCACCCCCGACCTGCTCCCCGGCGACATCACCGGGGTGAACGTCTTCAACCCGAAGACCACCACCTTCGAGTTCCGGCGCGGGCCGGTCTTCGCCCAGGTGCTGCTCGCCGACGAGATCAACCGGGCCACCCCGAAGACCCAGTCCAGCCTGCTGGAGGCGATGGAGGAGGGGCAGGTCACCGTCGACGGGGTCTCCCACCGCCTCCCCGAGCCCTTCATCGTGCTCGCCACCCAGAACCCGATCGAGCTCGGCGGCACCTTCCCCCTCCCCGAGGCCCAGGTCGACCGCTTCCTCGTCAAGGTGAGCATCGGCTACCTCTCGCTCGAGGAGGAGGTGGCGATGCTCGACCGCTTCCAGCTGGCCTCACCGCTCGAGGCGCTCACCCCGGTGGCCACCACCGAGGAGATCCTCGCCTGCCAGTCGGCGATCAGCGGCGTCCACTGCGACGCGCGGCTCAAGGAGTACACGGTGCGGATGGTGCAGCGCACCCGGTCCCACCCCGACGTGGTCCTGGGCGCCTCCCCCCGCGGCAGCCTGGGCCTGCTCCACGCCGCCCAGGCGCGCGCCGCCGCCGCCGGCCGCGACTACGTGCTCCCCGACGACATCAAGGAGCTGGCGCCCTCGGTGCTCACCCACCGGATCATCGTGCGGCCCAACGCCGAGCTCCGCGGGCTGACCGCGGCCTCGGTGCTCGCCGAGGTGCTCGACAGCGAGTCGGTCCCGCTCGCGGACCGGCGGTTCGCGTGACCATGAGCTCGCTCATCGGACGGGGCGGGGTGAGCGAGGCTGGCTCCGCCGCCGCAGCGAGGGGGGGGACGCCCCCCCTGAGAACATGAGCGGCCGGGCCCCGCTGATCGGCTGCATCGCGGTGCTCGCCTTCTTCGCGGGGATCACCGGGGTGCGGCTCGCGTACACCCTCGCGTACGTGCTCGTCTTCATGCTGCTGGTCGCCTTCGCCTGGTCGCGGGCGGTGGCGCGGCGGGTGACGGTGACCCGGGAGTCGCCCTCCGGGGTCTTCATGGTCGGCGAGCCCTTCAGCGAGCGCTTCACCGTGACCAACCGCGGCCTGCTCCCGATCGCCTACTGCGAGGTGCGCGACGCCACCTCCCTGCCCGGCTACCTGTCCAGCAGGGCGCTCTCGCTCAACGGCGGCAGCACCGTCACCTGGAACACCCGTGGGGTGTTCGCCCGCCGCGGCGTCTACGCGTTCGGTCCTGTCCAGGTGCGCCTTGGCGACCCCTTCGGCCTCTTCCCCCGCACCGTGCGGGTGGCCCCCGGGTCCGCGGTCACCGTCTATCCGGCGATCCACGCGGTCGGCGAGATCGGCCCGCTGAGCGCCGGGGGGAGCGGGGGCGACGTCCGCCGCGGGCGCCCCGTCGACATGCCCCCGGAGGTCGCGGCGGTGCGCGAGTACGACGCCGCCGACGGCATGGGGCGCATCCACTGGCCCTCGACCGCACGCGCCGGCCGGCTGATGAGCCGGGTCTACGACACCCGGCAGAGCTCCGACCTGCTGGTGGTGCTCGACCTCGAGCGGGGCCACTCCGCCGGGGTCGCGCCGGAGGCGTCGGTGGAGTACGCGATCTCGCTGGCGGCCTCGATCTGCCATGCCGGGCTCCGCCGCGGCCAGGCGGTCGGCCTGGTCACCAACGACGCCCGCCACACCGCCATCGGCGCCGGCCGCGGCGAGGCCCAGCGGCTCCGCCTGCTCGACTACCTCGCCACCGCCGAGGACGACGGCGGCACCGGTCTCGCCGAGACGGTGCGCCGCCACGGCGAGGGCTGGCGCGGCCGTGGCGGCATCGTGGTGATCACCTCGCGGCGCGACCAGGAGTGGATCGAGGCGCTGCTCGAGGTGGGCACGCGGGGCGTGCGTCACCTCGCGGTCGTGGTCGAGCCCACCTCCTTCGGCGCCGCCGGGCCGCCGATCCGGGTGCTCTCCGCCTGGCGGCTCGCGCTGGACTGGTGGCTGGTGCGCCGGGGAGACGACCTCGACGCCGGGCGCCGCTCCCGCGCCGCCGCCCTGTAGCCATGGTCGCCCAGGGGGTGGCGAGCCGGCCGCTGCCCGCGACCCATCGCGGCCGCACCGCCGCCGCGGTGCTGGTGATCGCCCTGGTGGCGGCCACCACCTGGGCGGTGATGGTGGCCGACTGGGTGGACGGCACCGGGGTCACCCTCGCCGCCGCGGTGGTGGCCACCGCCGAGGCGGTGCTGATCGCCCGGTCGCTGGTCGGCCGGGTCGTCGCCGCGATCGCGGCGCCCCTGCTCGGGCTCATCGTCATCGTGCTGCTCACCCTGGGGTCGATGCCCGCCGACGGCGGCGCCGGCCTCCAGCACGCGGTGCTCCGCTACGCGGGCGCGCTCGCCGCCGGGCTCTTCCAGTCGGACGACTGGACCTTCCTCGTCGGCCTCTGCGGCGCGCTGTGGCTGGTGGGGTTCTGGACCGGATGGGTGGCGGTGCGCGAGCAGCGTGGCGTGCTCGCCGTGCTCCCGGTCTACGCGGTGCTGGCCGTCAACGCCCTCAACGCCCCCAGCCTCGAGCACGTGCTCGTCCCCGAGGCCTGTACGGTCGGGCTGTCGCTGCTGGTGGTGACCCGCACCCACCTCGCCCACCTCGAGAGCGGCTGGCGGCGGCGCCGGATCATCGCCCTGCCGGGGACGGGGAAGAGCTTCGGCCGCACCGGCGCCGCCGCCTCCGGCCTGGTGCTGCTCCTCGCCCTGGTGGTGCCGCCGCTCACCAACGTCGACATCTCCGGGCGGATCTTCGACGTGGGCAGCGGCCAGGGCGGCCGCGGCGGCGGCCAGGGCGGGCTCCGCGGCGGCGGCACCGCCGAGCAGCAGGCCCCGATCCAGTTCTCCGCCGACACCCAGCCCGGGGGCGCCCTGGTGGCCGTCCCCCGGCCGGTGCTCAGCTACACCTCCGACAACTCGGAGTCCGTCTACCTGCGGGTGGTCAACGACACCGTCTTCGACCGGGGGAACTGGTACTACTGCAAGCCGCCGCTGGCCCGCCTCCCCCTGGGTGCGGGGGGCAGCGTCCCCCTCGACGCCGGGCCCGCCGCCGGCGCCGTGGGCACCCGGGAGCGGCGGCTGCGGGTGAAGATCATGCTCGACCCGGCGGCCGCGGCGGCCCAGGCCGACGCCCTCTTCCCCGGCGAGCCGCAGTCGGTGCTGAGCGCCGGGAAGGTGCCGGCTGGGAGCGCCGCGAGCTGCGCCCACCCCACCGGCTCGGCCGGCGGCGGTCTGCTGACCGTCGACCGGGTGCCGCTGCGCCCGGGGATCGACAGCCTCGACACCGTGGGGCTGCAGCCCACCGCCACCGAGTCCGAGCTGCGCGGCGCCGGCATCGACTACCCGGCCTGGGTGCTGCAGTTCACCCAGCTGCTCACCCGGGACCCCGCCGACACCACCCAGAAGCTCGCGATCCAGGCGAGGGCGCGGGAGTGGACCCGCGGCCTGACCAACCCCTACGACATCGCGACCGCGATCGAGAGCCACCTGCGCTCGCCGGACTTCACCTACACCCTCACCCCGCCGCGCCCGCCCGACGGCACCTGGCCGATCACCTGGTTCCTGCTCACCAGCCACCAGGGCTACTGCCAGTACTTCGCCTCCTCGATGGCGACGATGCTGCGGTCGCTCGGCATCCCCGCCCGGGTCGTGGGTGGCTATGGCGGCGGCACCGAGGACGACAGCAACGCCAACGCCAGCACCCGAACCGTCGACCACCGGGTGACCACCACCGACGCCCACAACTGGGTCGAGGCCTACTTCCCCCACAACGGATGGATCCCCTTCGAGCCGACCCCGCCGAGCTCGGTGGGCGGCCAGTTCGACACCTTCCCGCGCGGCAACCCGGCGGCGCCCAGCGGCACCACCGGCCCGCTCACCACCACCGCGACGCCGCTGCCGGCGCCGCGACTGCGCACCCAGGCCGAGCCTCCTCAGGGGGCGGAGGTCACCCCCGCCGGCGGCGCCCCCCGCGGGCTGGTGGCGCTGGTGGTGACCGCCCTGGCCCTGGCGGCGCTGGCGGTGGTGGGGTGGCGCTGGCTCGCCGGCGCCCACGGCGACGGCGCGCTGCGGCAGCGGATGCGGCTTCTCGGCCTCGCCTTCGGGGTGCGTCGACGGCCCTCGGACACCGACGCCGCATTCGCCCGCAGGCTGGCCTCCGCGCTCCCCGCCGACACCACCACCGTGCTCCACCGCGATGGCTCGGCACCGCCGGGACCGCGGCCGGTGCGTGACGCCGCCGCCGAGGCCCTCGCCGTGGTGGCCGAGCTCTCCGGGAAGGAGCGCTACTCCGTCGAGGGCCTCCTCCCCGCCGAGGAGGTGCGCCGGCGCCGCGCCTGGCAGCGGGTCTGCCGCGCCTCGATGCTGCTGTTCTGGCGGCGCCTCCTGGCCGTGACCGCCCGCGCCTGAGCGCGCCTTTCTGGGAGTCGACCATGACCGAGGACGAGAGCGGTCCGCGGACGCCGACCGCCGACCCCGAGGAGATCCAGCGCCGGTTGCAGATGCCCCTCGAGCTCGCGATGGCGACCCAGCGTGCGGTGCGCCGGGTGCTGCCCGACCCCGTCGACGACGCCGTGGTGCGCCGCTGCCTGGAGCTGGCGGTGGAGGCGCCGACCGGGTCGAACAGCCAGAACTGGGGCTTCGTCGTGATCCGCGACCGCGAGGTGAAGGCCGCCTTCGGCGCCCAGTACCGGCGCGCCTGGAGGCTCTACGGCGGCCTCGGCGAGAGGCTGCGCGGCGGCGACCCCCAGACCGCCCGGATCCTGCGCTCGGTGCGGTGGCAGGTCGAGCACTTCGAGGAGATCCCGGTGCTGGTGGTCTGCTGCCTGCGCGGCGGCCCGCACCTCCCCCTGGTGCCGATGCCGCCGATCGCCGCCAGCAGCCACTACGGCTCGATCTATCCCGCGGTGCAGAACCTGCTGCTCGCCGCCCGCGCGGTCGGGCTCGGCGCCTCGCTGATCACCCTGCCGCTGTGGTCGACCCTGCAGG
>DASXNK010000035.1 GCA_036495095.1 Candidatus Dormiibacterota bacterium
ACGAGCAGGAGGATGCCGGCGACGAAGGCGTAGGTGGGCACCGCGAAGATGGCGCCCGACTGACGGATGCCACGCAGGTTGGCGGCGAGGATGAGGGCGATCATCCCGACACCGAGCGGGACGGTCTGGTGCTCGAGCACCGGCAGCGCCGAGACCATCGCCGCGACACCCGCCGCGACCGAGACCGCGACGGTGAGCACGTAGTCGGTCATCAGCCCGGCTGCGGCGACCAGCCCCGCGCGGGGGCCGAGGTTGTCGCCGGCGACGATGTACGAGCCGCCACCGTGGGGATAGGCGCGGATCGTCTGGCGGTAGGACGCTCCCACGGTGAGCATGAGCAGGACGATCACGGCGCCGATGGGGAGCGTCATCTGCAGCGCGGCGGCGCCGCCGAGCACGAGCACGCTGAGCATGGCCTCGGTTCCGTAGGCGACCGACGACAGCGCGTCCGACGAGAGCACCGCGAGGGCGACGACCCTGCTCAGCCGCTCCTGGACGAGGGCGGTGGTGGCGAGCGGAGGTCCGAGCACCACCCGCCGGGCGAGATAGACGATCCTGCCGAACGCCGAGGGCGGACGGATCGCCCGCTCCGTGGCCAGCACCGTCCCGGGGCTCTCGGGCACGAAGCCGTCCTCGGCCACCCGGACGAGGCGCTCGAAGCGGCTCGTCGCTGCGGGCCTGCGGCGGGCGTGCAGGAGGTCGGGGTTCACCGGGAGCGCGGCACGGGAGCGGCGGCGGCCCCTGAGTGCGCGCTCCCACTGCTCGCCGATCCGGCGGAGCGTCTCGAGCTCGTCGTCCGCCGGCGGGCGGTAGGCGGCGGACGGCCCAAGGACGACGGGGTGCTCGGTCGGCTGCACCTCTGGTGCGCTCAGGCGACCGGAGCCCGCACCCTGATCACGTTGACGACCCCGCGGACGCCCATGAGATTGCGCACGGCGCGCTCCGCGGCCTCGCGCTGATGCGGCGTGTCGACCTCGCCGTGGAGGGTGATGATCCGATTCTCGACCGTCGCGGTGACGCCGTCGGGAACCTCGGTGTCCCACTCCAGGGCGAACGCCGCGGCGCGGGCGATGTCGGCGTCGCTGCGGATGTGGTCGTCGACGAGCCTGACCTGGATCTCGTCGACCACCGCGCGGGTCCCCACGACCCGCTCGGCGGTCCTCACCGCCATCCATCGCGCGGAATAGGTCGGGACCTCTCCGCCGAGGATGACGATGCCGTCCGTGACAGCGACGGCGATCGCCGAGGCGTCGACGCCGGGCTCGGCCTCGAGCGCGCGCTCGATCAGCTCCTTCAGCTCCGCGTCCGACCTGCTCATCACTGGCCCTCCTGCGCTACGCGGCGGCCGGCAGGTCGTTGCGGCTGATGCTCTGGGCGCCGGTCGCGGAGAGGACCTGCTGCGCCTTCTCCACCTGCTCCTCGGTCCCCTGGACGACGATCAGGTAGCGGCCCGCCTCGAGGTGGTGGGTGTACGCCGGGATCCGCTCCTTCTCGAGGAAGTGGCCGAGGATGGCTCCCACGGCGCCGGTCCAGACGGCTCCCTCGGCGGCGCCGAGCGCGGCGCTGGCGATCGGTCCGAGGACGAAGAGCGGGCCCGCACCGGGGATGAAGAAGAGCCCGGCCCCGACCAGCAGACCGAAGAGGCCCCCCGCCCAGGCCCCGAACAGGGCGCCGGACTTCGCCATCTTCCCGGTGGTGATGAAGCCGTTGACCTGGGTCCTGCTGTGCAGGTCCTGGCCGATGATGGAGACGTTCTCCACCGGGATGCCGGCCTCGCCGAGGCGGCGGATCGCGATCTCGGCCTGCTCCATGCTCTCGTACACACCGACGACGCTGAGTCGGGGCATGGTGGCGGCCGGGGTTGCCGTCGTCGCGGTCGTCTGGGGCATCGCAGGATTCCCTCGTGGTTGACGTGCAGAGACGGGGTGGGCACTACCACCGAACGATGCCGGTTGAATCACAGGCCGCGGCCAGGTGTGAACCGGGTTCGCAAGGCGGGCTCCTCGGTGGTGGTGCCGTGTGAGTGCCGGCCGGCCCGGGTAGTCGGTGACCGGGTCTGGCGGAGGGCGCATGCACGCAGGAGTGGTCGAACCATGGCTCAGACGGTCTCGGACTATCTCGTCGAACGGCTGCACCGCTGGGGGGTGACGCGGATCTACGGCTACCCGGGGGACGGCATCAACGGCGTCATCGCCGCGATCCGGCGCTCGGACCACCTCATCGACTTCGTGCAGGTGCGCCACGAGGAGAACGCCGCGCTCGCCGCCTGCGCGGAGGCCAAGTACGGGGGTGCTCTGGGCGTCTGCCTCGCCACCTCCGGCCCGGGGGCGATCCACCTGCTCAACGGGCTGTACGACGCCAAGCTCGACCACAAGCCGGTGCTCGCGCTCGTGGGGCAGCAGCCGCGCAAGGTGCTCGGCTCCAGCTACATGCAGGAGGTCGACCTCGTCAGCCTCTACAAGGATGTCGCCGGCTACGTCCAGGAGGTCGTGCACCCCGGCCAGATCCAGCACGTGGTCGACCGGGCGGCACGGATCGCTCTCGCCGAGCGGACGGTGACCGCCCTCGTGCTCCCGTCGGACGCGCAGCTCGAGGAGATCCCGGTGAGGCTGCCGGAGCATCACGGGCTGTTCCCCGTCACCGGTGTCGGCATGTCGAAGAGCGAGACCGTCCCCTCGCAGCACGACCTCATCGCCGCCGCGGCGATCCTCAACCACGGTGAGCGGGTGGCGATCCTCGTCGGACAGGGGGCGCTCGGCGCCTCCGAGGAGGTGACCGAGGTCGCGGACATCCTCGGAGCGGGCGTCGCCAAGGCGCTGCTCGGCAAGCCTGTCCTCTCCGACGATCTTCCCTGGGTGACCGGCGCGATCGGCATGCTCGGAACCAAGCCGAGCTGGAACCTCATGCAGCAGTGCGACACGCTGCTGGTGGTCGGGAGCAGCCTTCCCTACGTCGACTTCCTGCCCCCGGTGGGGCAGGCACGCGCCGTCCAGATCGATGACGACGGACGGATGCTCGGGCTGCGCTACCCGATGGAGAGCAACCTGCTCGGGGACAGCCGCGCCACCCTGCGCGCGCTCATCCCCTGGCTGGAGCGCAAGCCGGATCCGGCGTGGCGGCGTCGCGTCGAGCACTGGGTCGAGGACTGGTGGAAGATCGTCGAGGCCCGGGCGATGAACCCCGCCGACCCGATCAACGGGCAGCGCGTCTTCTGGGAGCTCTCCTCCCGCCTTCCCAGCAGGGCGATGCTCGCTGTCGACTGCGGCACCGCGACCGGCTGGTACGCGCGCGACGTCCGTCTTCGCGCGGGGATGAGCGGCTGGCTCTCCGGGACCCTCGCCACCATGGGCACCGGGCTTCCCTATGCCATCGCCGCCAAGTTCGCCCATCCGGACCGCCCGTGCATCGCACTCCTCGGCGACGGGGCGATGCAGATGAACGGCATGGCGGAGCTTATCACCGTCGCCAAGTACTGGAGGCAGTGGGCCGATCCGTCGCTGGTGATCCTCGTCCTCAACAACCGGGACCTCGCCTTCGTCAGCTGGGAGCAGCGGGCGATGGTCGGGGACATCCGCTTCGACGCCTCCCAGGACATCCCGGACGTCCCCTACGCGAAGTACGCGGAGATGCTCGGCCTGCGCGGCATCCGGGTCGACAGGCCCGACGACGTCGGACCGGCGTGGGACGAGGCCCTCGCGTCCGACCGTCCCGTCGTCTACGAGGCGATCGTCGATCCCGACGTGCCGCCGCTGCCGCCGCACATCACCGTCAAGCAGGCGATGGCGCTGACCCGCGCGCTGCTCAAGGGCGACCCGGATGCCGGTGGGGTCATCCGCCAGACTCTCCGCGACCTCATCGAGGACTACGTGCCCCACTGACGCGGGGCTGCGCCCTCAGACGGCGGTGTCCACGAGCATCAGCTCGGACGGCGCGCCGGCATCGACCATCACGTGCCCCGCATCGGTGACGACCGCGGCGTCTCCGGTGCGGAGCGCATGCATGTTCACCGCGGCCTCACCCGCGATCAGGTAGACGTATCCCGCTCGCCCCTCGGCGACGAGGTGGCTGATCGCCCGCCGCGCGTCGAGGTGGGCGACATACACGCGGGCATCGCTGTCGACCGCGACCCCGGTGCCGGTCTCGCCGTGCTGACGGGCGATGCGCAGCCACCGGTCGCGGCGGTCGTCGAGGTGGTACTGGCGCTGCTCGGCGTGGAGCACGGGGCGGCGGCTGAGGCTCAGCCAGAGCTCGATGAGCACGAGCTCGGTGTTCGGCAGGGGGTTCCACTCCAGGTCCTCGCTCCGCCGGGCCGGGGTGGTGCGCTGCACCCCGCCCGCCTGCACCCCGGAATCGATCTGCAGGTCCCGGTGGCAGAGCTCGCCGGCGACGACCCAGGTGACCCGCTGCACGTGCACGTGCGGTCGTGGCTGGAGGTGCGCCGCGGGCGGGTGCACCTCGTGGTTGAGGGCGACGAGCGCACCGACGCCCATGTGCTTCGGGTCCTGGTAGTCGCCGAAGCTGAAGTGGACCCGTGCGTGGTACGGGCCGGGATTGGTCCGGTGGATCTCGATGTCCCGGCGAACGACGATCGGTGCCAGGCGCTGCGGCGATCGCGCCGCCTGCGGGCCTCGAAGGTCCTCTGCTCGCATCATCGGGGTCGTGCCTCCGGTGTCCGGTCCTCGGAGAGATCCAGTACCCGGTCCGTGGCCTCTCGACGCGCCGCCCGGGCGGTTTGCGCCGGGGGCGCCGGGGGCAGAGGGGATGGAAGCGAACAGCACACGGAGGGCGGTTGCGGATGGCCACCTTGCGCGACGTCGCCTGGGAGACGCTCGAGGAGCGGGAGCGCCAGCTCGAGGAGCTGACCGCGCCCGCCCGCCGGCGGGCCGGGCCACGACGGCCGGAGCCCGCCTCGCCGCAGGAGGCGCAGCAGGACCCCTGCTCGCTCTCCCGACAGCAGCTGCGGGAGCTCGTCCACGTCTACGACATCCCGGTGGTGAGCCTCTACCTCAACCCGGCGGCGAAGCACCCCACGGCCCCGCGCTATCCGCTCACCGTGTTCCATTCGCTCCGCCACCAGGAGCTGGAGAACCGTCGCGACTGGGTGGAGTCGCTCGACCACGACGCCCGGATCTCGCTCCGCAACGACCTCGACGTGGTGGAGAGGTTCCTCGAGGAGGCGGTTCCCGAGGAGGAGAGCCGCTGCCTCGTCGTCCTCAGGGCGGGCAGGCAGCTGAACCGGGTGACCACCCTGCCGGTGCGGACGCGCGACCGCCTGACGATCGACCTCGACCCCTATGTCCGGCCCCTCGAGCAGGTCGTCGAGAACGCGCACCGGCTGCTCGTCGTCGCCGTCTCCCGGGAGGACGCCCGCTTCCTCGTCCACTGCCTCGGCCGGCAGCAGGAGATCGACAGGTGCCGCTCGTTCGTTCCCACTCCGAAGGTGGACAGGTCGAGGCCGGGGAAGGTGCAGCGGCATCGGCTCACCCACCTCCACTGGCACCTCCGCGGGGTCGTCCAGACGGCGACGCGGCTGCTCGACGAGGAGGGCTGTGAGTGGCTCGTCCTCGCTGGCGATCAGACCGTGCTCGGCGAGGTCGACGACATGCTCGCCCCGGCGGTGCGCGGGCGGGTGATCGGCCGCTTCCACCCCGACCCCGAGAAGGCCCGGGAGCTGCGCTACTGGGAGGATCAGGTCGACCGGATCCTCGCGGATCGTCGAGCCGCCGAGGAGGAGGAGGCGCTGAGCCGGCTCGGCGAGCTGCGCGCCTACCACCGGCTGGCCTGGGGGCTCTCCGACGTCGTCGACGCGATGAACCTCTTCCAGGTCCGCAGGCTCTTCGTCGACGACCGGCTCGAGCAGCCGGGACACGTCTGCCGCGAGCACCACTTCGTGTCGCCGGATGCCGGAACCTGCCCCTTCTGTGGTCGCGAGCTGCTGCCCGTCGAGGACGTGGTCGACGAGCTCGTCGAGATCGCCCAGCTGGAGGGCGTCGACCTGCTCCTGGTGACCCGCAGGCAGGACCTGCTCGAGCCCTATGGCGGCATCGCCGCGGTGACCTATCCGAAGGCGGAGGACTGAGCGCAGCCCTCCGAGTGGACGGTCGACGAGCGGGTGCGCCATCCCCGCCTGATCGGCCTGCGCCGCGACAAGACGGCGACCGAGGTGATGCCGAGGAGGTGCTCGTATGAGTAGCGGGGCGCTCCGTCCGGAGGGGCGCAAGGGCGTCATCGGCGAGGTGCCGCACGAGGCGGAGTCGCCGCTGGAGCGGACCGGGGAGTGGATCGAGATCCTGATCTACCTGGCCGGCGGCTTCTTCCTCGTCGCCGCGTCGGTCATCGTCCTCGCCGACGCCGTCCCGGCGCTCTGGAGAGGGGCCAGCCCCTGGTCGCGGGCGACACTGATTCTGGACCGGGTGCTGCTCGTCTTCGTCCTCGTCGAGGTGCTCCACACCGTCCGCTTCGTGGTGACCCGCCACCGCCTCCGTGCGGAGCCGTTCCTCATCGTCGCCCTCATCGCCGGCGTGCGGAGGGTGCTCGTGGTCACCGCCGGCACCCAGCCGCTCGCCCGGCGCGAGGACCTGGTGGAGCTGGGGCTGCTCATCCTCCTCCTGGTGGCGTCGGCGGGTGCCCTCTTCCTGCTCGGCTACCGGCCGGCGGGGGCGTCCTCCTCCTGACCGCGTGATGCCCCGGCGGTGACCCGGTCGGGCGGCACCACGCTGACCGGGCGCCGGGAGTGCTCGGTCAGGTGCCGGCTGACGCTGCCGAGCAGCAGCTCGTCGAGGCCGCCGGTGCCCCGCCGGCCGACGACGATGAGGCCGGCGTGCTGCTCCTCGGCGGTCGACAGGATCGCCTCGGCGGGGTCGCCGTCGACCATGAGCGCGCGATGCTCGACGCCCGCGTGACGCAGCGGCGCGCACCACTCCGACTCGAAGAGCCGCCGCCGGTCCTCCTGCCACTGGAGGATCAGGTCCGCGTCGAGGCGGATGGGCTGGCCGCCCTCGTAGACCACCAGGGGATACGGTGGCACCTCGATCGCATGGACGGCGACGACCTCGGCATGGAGGCTGCGGGCGAGCGCCGCGCACCAGTGGCACGCGTACGTGGAGCCGTCCGAGCCGTCGAGGCCGACGACCAGGCGGTGCGGCGGGTTCGGCGTCCTCACGCCTGCCCCCGCGCGTGCCCGCGCGAGTGAACCGGGTCGTCACCACGCGCCGGGAATCTCCCAACGGCCATCACACTCGCCCTCCGTGTCGATCGCGGTCGCTGCATGGGCTCTCTACCCGCCGGTTTGCCATCGGGAATCGCGGGTACGGAGCACAGATGGCGGATCGTCTGTTTCGCCACCGGCGGGACGCGGGCCGCGTTCTGGCAGATCTCCTCGGCCAGTACCGCAACCGCGGTGACGTCGTCGTCCTGGCGCTGCCGCGTGGCGGTGTCCCGGTGGCGTACGAGGTCGCCACCGCCCTCGGCGCGCCCCTCGACGTCTTCCTGGTCCGCAAGCTCGGCGTCCCCGACCACGAGGAGCTGGCGATGGGGGCGATCGCCAGCGGCGGCGTCCTGGTCCTCGATGACGACGTCGTCCGCGGCCTGCGCATCCCGCCGGAGGTGATCCAGCGGGTCGCCGAGCGCGAGGGTCGTGAGCTCGCCCGGCGCGAGGCCGCCTACCGCGAGGGGCGCCCCGCCCCGAACGTGAGCGGCAGGGTGGTGATCCTCGTCGACGACGGCCTGGCGACCGGGTCGAGCATGCGTGCCGCCATCCAGGCGCTCCGCGAGCACCGGCCGGCGCGGATCGTCGTCGCCGTCCCGGTCGCCCCGTCCTCGACGTGCCGCGAGCTGTCGACGATGGTCGACGAGGTGGTCTGCGCGACCACGCCGTCGCCCTTCCTCGCCGTCGGCGAGTGGTACTGGGACTTCGCCCAGACCACCGACGACGAGGTCCTCGGGTTGCTGCGCCAGGCCGCCACCGGGCGGCCGGTGCCGGACAGGGCGCGGACGCTGCCGGACGCCGACGCCGTGCGCGCCGACCTCGTCATCCAGACCGGCGCGCCGGGTGACCACGACCCGCTCCTCGAACTGGTCGGCGACGCCCACTTCGTGCTCATCGGCGAGGCATCCCACGGCACCCACGAGTTCTACGCGGAGCGCGCCCGGCTCACCCGCCGGCTCATCGAGGAGCGGGGGTTCTGCGCGGTCGCGATCGAGGCCGACTGGCCGGACGCGTACCGGGTGAACCGCTTCGTCCGGGGGCGCAGCGACGACGTCACCGCCGGGGAGGCGCTGCGCGGCTTCGAGCGCTTTCCCACCTGGATGTGGCGCAACGCGGTGGTGCTCGACTTCGTGGGATGGCTGCGCGAGCGCAATCAGCGCGCCGGCGGCGGCGAGGCGTCCAGGACCGGCTTCTACGGTCTCGACCTCTACGGCCTGTTCCGCTCCATCCACGAGATCATCGCCTACCTCGAGAACGTCGATCCCGCCGCGGCGGAGCGCGCCCGCGCACGCTTCTCCTGCTTCGACCACTACGGCGAGGAGGGACAGGCGTACGGCTACGCGGCGGCGTTCGGCGCCGGCGATTCCTGCGAGCGTGCGGTGCTCGACCAGCTCGTCGACCTCCACGCCCACGGGCTGGAGCGCGCGCGGCGCGACGGCCTGGTGGCGGAGGAGGAGCTCTTCCACGCGGAGCAGAGCGCGCGCACGGTGCGCTCCGCTGAACGCTACTACCGCACCATGTTCGGCGGCCAGGTCTCCTCCTGGAACCTCCGTGACCACCACATGACCGACAGCCTGGACTCGCTCGCGAGCCACCTGACCCATCAGCGGGGCGAGCCGGCGCGCATCGTCGTCTGGGCGCACAACTCGCACGTCGGCGACGCCCGGGCGACGGAGCGGGCGATGATCGGCGAGGTCTCCGTCGGGCAGCTGGTGCGCGAGCGCCACCCGGGCGACTGCCTGACCATCGGCTTCACCACCTACACCGGCACGGTGACCGCCGCCGACGACTGGGGCCGCCCCGCCGACCGCAAGCGGGTGCGCCCCGCGCTCGACGGCAGCTTCGAATGGCTCTTCCGCGAGGTGGCCGAGCCGAGCTTCCTGCTCACCTTCCGCTCCAGCCCGCGCGCCGTCGAGGCGCTGTCGTCTCCACGGCTCGAGCGGGCCATCGGGGTCATCTATCGACCCGACATCGAGCGGCAGAGCCACTACTTCCGGGCCCGGATCACCGAGCAGTTCGACGCGGTGATCCACATCGACGACACCCGCGCCGTCGAGCCGCTGGAGCGTACCGCCGCCTGGGACGGCGGCGAGGTGCCCGACACGTTCCCTGCCGCGGTGTGAGAGCACGCGATCGCCGCCCTCGCCGTGGGGTCGGACCAGCGCGGCTGCTCACGGAGGGCTGCGCCGAATGAGGTCCCCACCAGCGCCCCGGGAGCGACGGAAGAACGGGAGAATGTCGATGATGCCCTCGCTCGTCGACCAGAAGAAGGCGGGGAGGAAGGAGAAGATCGGCAGCGCCACCACCGGGGTGATCAGCCACGCGGCGGCGGCGGCGACGAGGTAGAGGACGATCCCCACCGTCGCCCGGAAGCGCTCCCACCGGAAGTAGGCGCTGTCGACGCCCTCGTGGACGAGGGGGCCGCGCCGGGAGAGGTGGGTGAAGAAGAGCAGCCAGCTCGAGCACATGGCGGCGGCGCACAGCGCGTAGAAGGCGACCGCGACCCGCTCGTCGAAGGGGTCGCCCTCCTGGACGGCGGCGGCGAGCACCTCGGTGGGGAACGGCAGCACCGCGGTGGTGAAGAGGATCGCGAGGTTGCCGACGTGGAGTCCCCGGTCGACGTAGCGGATGCGGGTGAAGACCTGGTGGTGGTTGAACCAGATGACCCCGATGAACAGGAAGGACGTCGCGTAGCCGACGTACGCGGGCCACTGCCGGAGCAGGGCCTGGAGCAGCTCGCCGGGGTGGTGACGCGGGGTCGAGAGGTTCAGGACCAGGAGGGTGATCGCGATCGCGAAGACGCCGTCGCTGAAGGCCTCCGTCCGCTGGGTGTCGGACAGCCGCACCGGGCGGGCGGGCGGCTCCTGCTCGCGCACCCGGCGCATCCGCGAGGCGATCCTCTGGCGGAGCGCCACCCCTCTCTCCCGATCGCTACTCGGGGACGACGGCGAGCTTGTTCTCGACCTTGGTGACGCCCGGGGTCGACCAGGCGGCCTTCTCCGCGGCCTCGGCCTCGATACGCGAGTGCACGTGACCCTTCAGCACCACGGTGCCGTTCAGGCTCTCCACGTCGATGCTCTTGGCATCGAGCAGCGCCTGGCGCTCGAGCGCCTCGCGGATCTTCTGCTTCACGTCGATCGGGGTCACCTTCGGCCTGACGACGACGAGATCGGTCACGCCGCGAACGCCCATCAGGTGACGGACGGCGCGCTGGGCAGCCTCGCGCTGGTACTCCCATTCCACCTCGCCCCGCAGGGTGACGTGGCCGTCCTTCACCGTCGCCTTCACCGTCGTGGGGACGGCGGGGTCCCATTCCAGGGCGTTCGCCACCGCCCGGGCGATGTCGGCGTCGGTCCGCTCGTACTCACCGGGGAGCCTGACGACGATCTCGTCGGCGACCGCACGCACCCCCTGGACGCGTTCCGCCGCGCGCACCGCCCGCCACTTCTCCAGGTACGTCGAGACCTCGCCGGTGAGGATGACGGCCCCATCCCTGACCGCGACCCCGATGGCGCTGGCGTCGATGCCGGGGTCCCACTCGAGCTCGCGCTCGACATCCCTCTTCAGCTCCTGGTCGGTCTTCATCGTCGTCCTCCGCGGCGCCGGCGGGATGGCCACGGGTGCACCCGCACCTCGGCGCTACCCTCTCCGCGGCGGCGGCGAAACGCCTGCCTGAGAACCGGGTTCGCTGCTGCCACCGCTCAGGCGCTGGCGTCGTGCTGAGCTGCCGCGGACGCGGTCACGTCCTGGATCCCGGCCTCGATCCGGCACCTGAGGACCTCCAGCTCGACCGCGACCGTCCGGGCCTCCTCGCTGTTCTCCGACGAGAGGAAGCTGGTCAGCGTCCGGATCGCGGCCCGCACCCGCGCCAGCGACCCCGTCGCGGTGGTGGCAGGGTCGCGGACCGACCGGGCCAGCCGCAGTGCCTGCTCTCCGGAGAGGTTCTCGGAGACGATCCGCTGCCAGAGCGTTCTCTGCTGGGGCGGCGACGTACGCAGGAGCAGCAGGGCGCGGGCCTGCTTCTCGCTGAGCCCTCCGGCGCGGACGTCGTCCTGGATCTCCGCGGGAAGCCGGGTGACGTTGAGCAGGTAGTGGACGTGCCGGCGGGTGATGCCGATGACACGGCCGACGTCCTCCCACGACTCGGAGCCGAGACTGACGCGCAGCCGCTGGAGCGCACGGGCACGGTCCACCGCGTTGAGCGCCTCGCGCTGGATGTTCTCGGTCAGCGACTCGATGAAGGCCCCCTCCTCGTCGGTCTGCACGACCAGCGCCGGGACCTCGCGCAGCTGCAGCCGCCGTGCCGCCGACCAGCGACGCTCTCCGGCGATGATCTCGAAGTGCTCCTCGCCGCTCTGCCGCACCCGCAGGGGCTGCAGGATGCCGCAGCGGCGGATGCTTTCGGTGAGCTCGGTCAGCGAGTCCTCGGCGATCGTCCGTCGGGGCTGGTCGCCGCGCGGGGTCAGCCGCTCGACAGGCACCCACCGGAGCGTCGGACGCGGCCGGTCGGGGGCGGTGGGCGACGGCGGATCGCTCCGGGGGCCGCCACCGGCCACCGTCCCCAGCTTCCCCCCGGCGACCACGCGCGGCCTCTGCTCGCCAGCCCCGTCCTCGCCGGCCACCTCCCCCAGGTCGTGGCGAAGGGCGTCGAGCGCCGCCCGCTGCAGGCGGGAGACATGCATCTGGGAGATCCCCATCCGCCGCCCCACCTCGACCTGGGGAAGCTGATCGACGAAGCGCAGCTCCATGATCTGCCGCTCGCGGGGGGAGAGGTGGTCCAGGGCCTCGCCGAGGAGTGCCCGGGTCTCGACGCGCTCGAGATTGCCGTCCTCGCTGCCGATGCGGTCGGCGAGCGGGCGCTCCTCCTCGCCGGGCCATCCGCGCGGTGTCGCGTCGAGGGACACCGTGCGCCTCGCCGGAGCCGCCTCCAGGGCGGCCAGCACCTCGTCGGGCGCGATGCCGATGCGCTCGGAGATCTCCAGCACCGACGGTCCGTGGCCGAGCTCCTGGGTGAGCTGCTGCTTCGCGCGCATCGCCCTGCAGTAGTTCTCCCGCAGGCGTCGGGGGACCCGGACCGCCCAGGAGCGGTCGCGGAAGTGGCGGCGGATCTCGCCCATGATCGTCGGGGCGGCGAAGCTCCCGAACTCGCAGCCACGGGCGGGGTCGAAGCGGTCGATCGCCTGGATCAGGCCGACATATCCGACCTGGACGAGGTCCTCGAGAGGTTCGCCGCGGTTGGCGAAGCGCCGGGCCACGAAGCCCACGAGGTCAGCGTTGAGCTCGACGATGCGGTCCCGGATGGCCTCGTCGCGGCCGGCGGCGTAGTGGGCGAGGAGGCGGTTGCTCTCCTCCCGATCGGGCCGGGACCGCTCGGTGTGGCTGGCGGCGCCGCGCAGCGGCAGCAGGCGCGGCCCGGGTGCCGTCGCGACGGGGTGGTCCATGTCGGGCGCGGTCGTGAACCTCATCCATGTCCTCCGGTGCCCGCGGGCGGTACCCCGTTAGATGAAACCGATGACACAGAGTGTGGGAAGGTGGACCACAGGAAGCCTGAGCCTGTCAGCGCAACACATGACACCCGTGGCTGATCTGTTAGGACCAGTGCCGGTGCCTCCGGGCTGACGCCACGTCAGAGGATTGGCGGGCGAACCCGGTTCACTCCCCGGCATGGACGGCGGTCCCCGGGGGTAGCCGAGGAGTGGAGCGGTCCCGGGTCGGGCCGCCCGCCGGCCTTGCACGCAGGGGAGAGCCCATGGCAGAGGATCTCAACGGCATCCGGGTCGCCATCCTCGTCGAGAACGGCTTCGAGCAGGTCGAGCTGACCGAGCCTCGGAGCGCGCTCGACAACGCCGGCGCCACAACCGAGGTGGTCTCGCCCCAGCGCGAGCGAGTCCGCGGCTGGAACTTCACCGAATGGGGCGACGAGATCGCGGTGGACCGCCCCCTCGACCAGGCGCGTGCCGACGACTACGACGCGCTGCTGCTTCCCGGTGGGGTCATGAACCCCGACTTCCTGCGGATGCAGCCGCCCGCGGTGGCCTTCGTGCGGGCGTTCTTCGACGCCGGCAGGCCGGTGGCGGTGATCTGCCACGGGCCCTGGACGATCATCGAGGCCGGAGCGGCGCGGGGACGGCGGATCGCCTCCTGGCCGTCGCTGAGGACCGACCTGCGCAACGCCGGCGCCGAGTGGGTCGACGAACAGGTCGTCCTCGACCGGAACATGGTGTCGAGTCGCAAGCCCGACGACATCCCCGCCTTCAACCGGGAGATGATCCGGCTGTTCAGCGGCGCGCAGCGCCGGGTGCGGGCATGACCGCCGGGGTGCCGCCCGCCATCCCCTGGCTCGGCTTCCTCGAGGATGCGCTGAAGCGCGCGGCGGACGAGGGCAAGCCCGTCCTCCTGGACTTCTTCTCGCCCACTTGAGGGGGCTGCCAGCGGCTGGATGCCGTCACCTACCGGGACCCCGCGGTGGTCCTCGCGGTCACCGAGCTGACCGTTCCCCTCCAGATCCCCGTCCTCAAGCCGGAGAGCCGTGACCTGGTCGAGCGCTACCAGCAGGTCTGGACGCCGACGCTGATGCTGCTCCGCGCCGACGGGCGGGTCGTCCATGAGTGGAGCGGCTATCTCCCCCCCGATCCCTTCCTCGCCGAGCTCCACCTCGGCCGGGGCAAGTGGGAGCTCAAGCGCGACGAGCTGGAGAAGGCGGCGGTGATCTTCCGCAACCTCGCCGAGCGTCACCCCACCGCGCACACCGCTCCGGAGGCGCTCTACTGGGCGGCCGTCTCCCACTACAAGCGCAGCCACCGGGCCGCGGAGCTCGTCGCCGGATGGGCGCGGTTGCGGAGCCGCCATCCCGAGAGCCTCTGGCGGATCCGGCAGATGTTCACCGAGGAGGAGTGACCGGTTCGGACTCCAGCGGCACCCTTCCCCGGAAGAGGAAGTACACGAAGGTGGTGTGGATGACGACGATGGCGAGACCGACGCTCGCCCAGGTGATCCCCGCGACCAGCGACCCGTGCGCGGAGGCGGAGTTGGCCACGGTCAACCCGCGCTCGGGATGCGGGTCCGACGGCAGCAGCTGGGGGTACAGGCCGATCGCCGTCGACGCCACCAGGGCGGCGATCACCCCGGCCGAGGACACGAAGGCCTCCAGGTCCCGCCGGGTGCGGTGGAAGTGCCACATCGCCGCGACCGCCGCCGGGATCAGCAGCGGGACGGCGACGAGCCATGGCGACGCGCGGTAGTTGTCGAGCATCTGCCGGCGGCCGCTGAGCGTCGCCGCGGTGGTCGCCGCGACCAGCACCAGCAGCGCTGGCAGCAGCCTTCCGGCGAGGACGCGAGCCCGCTCCTCCACGGCGCCGTCGGTCTTCAGCGCCAGCCAGAGCGCTCCGTGGGTGGCGAGCACGCCGAGGGCGAGCACCCCGACGAGGAGCGCGTACGGGTTGAGGATCCAGGCGAACAGTCCCTGGTAGTACCCGTCGGGGTCGAGGGGCACGCCGCGGACGACGTTGCCGATCGCGGCGCCGAAGAGCAGCACCAGGAGGGTGCTGCTGAACCAGAAGACGGCGTCCGCCGGCGCCCTCCACATCGGGTCGTTCAGATGGTTGCGCCACTCGAGGGAGAGCCCGCGTCCGACGAACAGCCAGAGCACCATCGTCAGGGGAAGGTAGAACCCGCTGAACCCGGATCCGTACACCCGGGGGAAGGAGAGGAAGAGGAGGCCGCCGAAGGCGACCAGCCACACCTCGTTGCCGTCCCACACCGGTCCGATGGCGCTGAGCGTCTGCCGCCGCTCGCCGTCGTCCCGGGCGACGAAGGGATGGAGGATTCCCACCCCCAGGTCGAAGCCGTCGAGGACGGCGTAGCCGGCGAGCATGAAGCAGAGCACCGCGAACCAGACGGTCGGCAGCACGTCCACGGCTACAGCGCCTCTCGCCGGCGTGGCGCCGGCATCGGCCGCGGGCCGAGGGCGACCTGGCGCCCCACCAGGAAGAGAAAGCCGATCGCCAGCGCCGCGTAGATGCCGGCGTAGCCCAGCAGGGTGAAGATCGTCTCGCCCGCCTCCACGGTGGGGGAGACGCCTCGCGCCGTGGGCATCACACCCCAGACCAGCCATGGCTGGCGTCCGACCTCTGTGACCACCCATCCCGCCTCGTTCGCGATGTAGGGGAAGGGGAGCATCAGCATCACGGCCCACAGGTACCAGCGCGCGGTGAAGAGCCGTCTGCGCCAGAGCAGCAGCACCCCGACGAGCAGCACTGCGATGAAGATGGTCCCGAGCCCGACCATGATGTGGTACGCGTAGTACGTCACCTGGACGGGGGGCCACAGCGGCTGGGGGAAGCTGTCGAGCCCGGCTACCTTCTTGTGGGCGTCGCCGTACTCGAGGAAGCTGAGCGCCCCCGGGACCTCCACCGGGTCGAGCAGCCGGCGCTGCTCGGTCGACGGCATCCCGAGGATGGCGATCGGCGCGTCGCTCTGGGAGCGGAACAGGCCTTCGTAGGCAGCCTCCTTGACCGGCTGATAGTGACCGACGTTGCGCGCGTTCATGTCGCCGGTCGGAAACACCTGCAGTACGGAGAAGGCCGCTCCCAGTCCCACTCCGACCGCGACCGACAGCCGGCCGAACTCCAGATGCCGGCCGCGGAGGAGGTGGAAGGCGCCGATCGACGCCAGCAGGCAGCTGGCGGCGACGAGGGCTCCGTCGATCACGTGGAGGTACTGCCACCACGCGAACGGATTGGTGAGCAGCGCCCACAGGCTGGTGAGCTCCGCCCGCCCGTGGACGATGCGGTAGCCGACCGGGTGCTGCATCCAGGCGTCGGTGGCGGTGATGAAGAAGCCCGACAGCAGGGCGCCCCCGGCGAGCAGCACCGCCGAGAGCCAGTGCACGAACGGCGACACCCGGTTCACCCCCGCGAGGAAGACGCCCAGGAACCCCGCCTCGAGGAAGAAGGCGAAGACGCCCTCCATGGCCAGGGTCTGTCCGATGACCCCTCCGGAGAACCCCGAGAAGGAGGCCCAGTTGGTGCCGAACTGAAACTCCATCGGCACCCCGGTCACCACCCCGGCGGCGAAGTTGATGCCGAAGATCTTGGCCCAGAACCGTGCGGCGCGCGCATGTCGATCCCGGCGCCGAACCAGGTACAGCGTCTGGAAGAGCACGATCAGCGGCGCCAGGCCCATCGTGGTGATGGGAAACAGGTAGTGGAACATGACGGTGAAGGCGAACTGGATACGGTCCGCCACCGCTGCGTCGGTCATCCCATGACGCACTCTCGACCATTGTGCGGCGCCCCAAACCTGGGTCCGGCGCCCTCGTCGCCAACCCGGTTCACAGCCGCGGGGGGCGCCGTTTGAGCTCCGGCCGCCTGTGGGTAGCCGACGGGCACTGATAGC
>DASXNK010000036.1 GCA_036495095.1 Candidatus Dormiibacterota bacterium
TCGGGGGCGGCGGCGGGGATGCTCGCCCCCTGCAGCGAGGCCCCCGCGGCCGGCCCCTTCCTCGACCTCTGCCGCCGCAGCCTGGCGCTGTGGCCGGGCCTCGCCGCGACCCTGCTCGAGGAGGGCGGCGTCGACTGCGAGCTCGACACCGGCGGCCTGCTCCGGGTCGCCCTCGAGGAGGCCGAGGTGCCGGAGCTGCGCGAGCGCGCCGCCGCCCGGCGGGCCGCGGGTGTGGCGGTGGAGTGGCTCGACGCCGCCGCCACCGCCGCCGCCGAGCCCGCCCTCGGGGACGCCGCCGGCGCGGCCCTCTACGCCGGCGAGGGGCACGTCCACAGCGTCCGGGCGGTCAACGCCCTGCTCGCCGCCGCCCGCCGCCACGGCGCCGAGCTGCTCACCGGCGCCGAGGTGACCGGCGCCCTCGACGGCGGCGGCGTGCGCCTCGACGACGGTCGCTCCATCCCCGCGGCGACGGTGGTGCTCTGCGCCGGGGCCTGGAGCGGACGGCTCGCCGACGCCCTCGGCGTGCCCCCGCTCCCCGTGGAGCCGGTGCGTGGGCAGCTGCTCGGGGTGCGCGACCTCGACCCCGCCCCGGGGCGGGTCGTCTTCGCCGGCCTCCACGGCTACGCGGTGGCGAGGGGCGACGGCGTCACCCTGGTCGGCGCCACCGAGGACCACGCCGGATTCGACGCCCGGCGCACCCCGGCGGCGGAGCGCCACCTGCGGGGGGTGGGCGCCCGCCTCCTCCGCGGCTTCGCCGCCGCCACCCCCGCCCACGCGCGGGTCGGCCTGCGCCCCCGCGCCCCCGACGGCCTCCCCCTGCTCGGCCGGCTCGGCGAGACCCTCCTCACCGCCACCGCCCACCACCGCAACGGCGTCCTCCTCGCCCCCGCGACCGCCGAGGGGATGGCCGCGATGGTCCTGGACGGCGTCACCCCCGACGGCTGGGGCGCCTTCGACCCCCGGCGCCGGACCTAGGCGACCGCCGCCTGACTCGAGAACTGCGTCCGGTAGAGCTCGGAGTAGAGGCCGCCCGCAGCGATCAGGTCGTCGTGGCGCCCGCGCTCGACCACCCGGCCGCCGTCGATCACCAGGATCAGGTCCGCCTCGCGCACCGTGGAGAGGCGGTGGGCGATGACCAGCGAGGTGCGTCCCGCCAGCGCGGTGCGCAGCGCGTGCTGCACCGCCAGCTCGGACTCGGAGTCGAGGTGGGCGGTGGCCTCGTCGAGGACGACGATGTCGGGCGCCTTCAGCAGCACCCGGGCGATCGCGATGCGCTGCTTCTCGCCGCCGGAGAGGCGGTAGCCGCGGTCGCCGACCACGGTGTCGAGGCCGGCGGGCAGGGAGTCGACGAAGCGCAGGATCTGGGCGCCGCGCAGAGCGTCGCGCAGCTCCCCGTCGGTGGCCTCGGGCCGGGCGAGCAGGAGGTTGGAACGGATGGTCTCGTGGAAGAGATGGGCGTCCTGGGTCACCACCCCGACGGTGGCGCCGAGCGACTCCAGGGTGGCGTCGCGGACGTCGACGCCGTTGAGGCGGACGGCACCGCCGCGCACGTCGTAGAGCCGGGGCACGAGGTGGCTGATGGTGGTCTTGCCCGCCCCGGAGGGGCCGACGAGGGCGACCATCTGGCCGGGCTCGACAGTGAAGTCGACGTCGAAGAGCACCGGGGTCGAGGGGGTCTGGTCGAGCACCGCCACCGACTCCAGCGAGGCCAGCGAGACCTCCTCGGCGCTCGGGTAGGCGAAGTTCACGTGCTCGAACTCGATGCGCCCGGCGCCGCGGGGGATCGCCACCGCGTCCGGCCGCTCGTCGATCATCGGCGGTAGGTCGAGCACCTCGAAGACGCGCTCGAAGGAGACCAGCGCGGTCATCACGTCGACGTTGACGTTGGAGAGCGCGGTCAGCGGGCCGTAGAGACGGTTGAGGTAGGCGGTGAGCGCCACCACGGTGCCGACGTCGAGGGCGCCGTTCACGGACAGCAGCCCGCCCCAGCCGTAGACCAGCGCGGTGGCGAGCGAGGCGACCAGCAGCAGCGAGGTCATGAACACGCGGCTGTACATCGCCTGGGTGATGCCGATGTCACGCACCCGGGCCGCCTTCGCCTCGAAGCCGCGGCGCTCCTCGTCCTGGCGGCCGAAGAGCTTGACCAGGAGCGCGCCGGAGACGTTGAAGCGCTCGGTCATGGTGGTGTTCATCTGGGCGTTGAGCCCGTAGCTCTCGCGGGTGATCGACTGCAGGCGGCGGCCCACCCAGCGCGCCGGGAGCACGAACACCGGCAGCAGGCTGAGCGCCACCAGGGTGATCTGCCAGTTGAGCAGCAGCATGGTGATCAGCACGATGGTCACGGTGATCAGGTTGCTGACCACGCTGGAGAGGGTGTCGGTGAAGGCCTGCTGGGCGCCGAGCACGTCGTGGTTGAGGCGGGACACCAGGGCACCGGTCTGGGTGCGGGTGAAGAAGGCCAGCGGCATCCGCTGCACGTGACCGAACACGCGGGAGCGGAGGTCGAAGATCAGCCCCTCGCCGACCCGGGACGACACCAGCCGCTGGGCCAGCGACAGGCCGGCGTCGACCAGGGCGAGGCCGGCCACCAGCAGCGCCAGCCCCACCACCAGGCGGGAGTTGTGGTGGACGATGCCGCCGTTGATGATCTCGCGGAAGATCAGCGGGTTGGCGGTGCCGATGGCGGCGTCGATCACCACCAGCGCGAGGAAGCCGGCGAGCATCCGCCGGTAGGGCCGGGCGAAGCCGGCCATGCGGCGCACCGTGCCGGGAGCCAGCCGGTGCCGCTTCACCGAGTCGTCGCGTCGGAACGAGCGCATGCTCGGACCCCACTGCGTCATCGCCGTCCCCCTCCGTGCCCGCAGTCGCAGTCACCCTCGACCACCGCCTCGAGCAGACGCACCAGCTCGCCGCGGTCGGCGGCGGTCAGCCTCTCGAGCATCGCCTCGGCGGTGGTGCGGCGGGCCTCGTCGAGGCCGTCGAGCAGCCGCCGTCCCTCCGGGCTGAGGCTGACCAGCACCGAGCGCCGGTCCTGGGGATCCGGATGCCGGGTCACCAGGCCGCCCTCCTCGAGGACATCGACCATCGAGGTCGCGGAGCGGGGCACCACCCCGAGCCGGGCGGCGATGTCGGCCATCCGCATGCTCGAGCCGGGCTCGGCGATCAGCCGCATCACCCGCGCCTGAGGCCAGGTGAGACCGAGGGGCGCGAGCCGGGCGCCGACGCCGCGGTGGAATCGCCGGGAGGCGCGGGTGAGCAGCTCGGCGAGGCGAGCCTCGGCGGCGGCGGGAGGGGCTGGGATCACGTGGGTTCCTTCGGATTGCTGAGTGCCTCTCCTAGTGAGGCCGGCTCAGTTGTACCCACTCGACCGGCTCGCGACACCTGGCGCGACCGGGTCGTTACACCCGGACCCGCACCTCGCCCGCCCCGGCCTCGACCAGGCGGCCCACGACCGCGTCGCTGCAGCCGGCGGCGACCAGCCGCTCGCAGAGCTCGGCGCAGCGCGCGGGGTCGACGGCCAGGAGCAGGCCACCCGAGGTCTGGGCGTCGGTGACGACGGTGCGCTGCAGCTCGGTGACGCCCGGGTCCCAGCTGGTCCAGCCGTCGGCGTCGGCGCGGTTGCGCCGGCTGCCGCCGGGGACCAGCCCCGCCGCCACCAGGTCCGCGACGCCGGGGAGGAGGGGCAGGGCGGCGGCGTCGACCTCGACCCCGCAGCCGCTCGCCCGGGCCAGCGAGCGGGCGTGGCCGAGCACCCCGAAGCCGGTGACGTCGGTGGCGCAGGTCACCGCACAGGCGAGCGCCGCCGCGGCGGCGTCGCAGTTGAGCCGGCGCATGCTCGCGACCGCCGCGGCGGTGACCTCCGCCGGCGCATCGCCGAGCTTGGTGGCGTTGCTGACGATCCCCGTCCCCAGCGCCTTGGTGAGCACCAGCGCCATCCCCGGGCGCCCGGCGGCGTTGGTGAGCACCCGGTCGGGATGCACGGTGCCGACCACGGCGAGTCCGTACTTCGGCTCCTGGTCGCGCACCGAGTGACCGCCGGCGAGCAGCGCGCCGGCCTCGGCGACGGTGGCGGCGCCGGCCCGGAGCACCCGCTCCAGGACGCTGGCGGGGAGCACGTCCTCCTGCGGCCAGGCGACCAGGTTGAGCGCCAGCAGCGGGGTGCCGCCCATCGCATAGACGTCGCTGAGCGCGTTGGCGGCGGCGATGGCGCCGTAGTCGTCGGGGTCGTCGACGACCGGGGCGAAGAAGTCGGTGGTGAGCACCAGCGCGAGGTCGTCGCGCAGCCGGTAGACCGCGGCGTCGTCGCCGGTGCCGGCGCCGACCAGCAGGGCGGGGTCGTCGACCGGCAGCGGCAGGCCGGCGAGGATGCCGGCGAGGTCGGCCTGGGAGATCTTGGTCGCGCAGCCCCCGCCGGACGCGTAGGCGGTGAGCCGGACTGGTGCCTCGAGCATGGCGGGGAGCGTACTGCTAGGCTGCCGCACCGTGCGTCTGACGGTGCTGGGCAGCGGCTCGGCGTTCAGCGGCTGCGGCCACAACTCCGCCTACTGCGTGGACGGACGCATCCTCGTCGACTGCGGCTGCGCGGTGCAGGTGCAGATGCCCCGCGCCGGCCTGGAGCTGGCCGCGGTCACCACCGTGCTGCTCACCCATTTCCACGCCGACCACACCTACATGCTCCCGGTCTTCCTGGGGGCACGGGCGCTGAACGACGACGCCCCCGCCCGGCTCCGGCTGGCCGGCCCGCCGGGCACCGAGGAGTACGTGCGCCGCCTGCTGCGCACCGGCTACGGCGCCTCCCTCCAGAGCGTCATCCGCGAGCGGCTGCGCCCCGAGACGGTGGTGCTCCAGGACGGCAGCGACACCGTGCTCGACGGCTACCGGGTCCGCTCCCACGCGGTGGTCCACTCCACCGGCCCGTCGCTCGCCTACGCCATCACCGCCCCGGACGGGGTCACGGTGGGCTTCAGCGGTGACAGCGAGATGTGCGCCGGCCTGCGCCGCTGCGCCGCCCAGTCCGCCGTGATGGTGTGCGAGTGCACCTCCTTCGAGGGCCCGCTCGCCTCCCACATGTGGGCGGGCGAGGTGAGCGAGCTGATGGCGGCGCTCCCCGCCACCCGCTTCGTGCTCAGCCACCTCGGCGAGCGCCGCCCCCTCCCCGGCGCCCTCCTCGCCCACGACCTCCTCACCCTCGAGGTACCCGGTCCATAGGCTAACCAGCGGTCGAGGTGGATCACGCCCTCGAGAGGGCGGCGCTTGCGGCCGTAGCGGCCGATCGGCCAGCCCAGGGGCACCATGCAGACCGGGTCGACGGTGAGCGGCATGTGGAGGATGCGGCGGGCGTGCAGGGTCGACCAGAGGGGCAGGGTGATCAGCGAGGCCGCGAGGCCGGCGGCGCGGGCGGCGAGGAGCAGGTTCTGCACAGCCGGGTAGATCGAGCCGTAGTGGCTGCTGGTGGCCAGC
>DASXNK010000037.1 GCA_036495095.1 Candidatus Dormiibacterota bacterium
TGCTCGCCCAGGGCGACCCGATCACCGTCACCGTGCCGCAGCACCTCGCCGTCGACCCCGGCGCGCTCGCACAGGTGATCGGCAGCGCGGCCTGAGCGACCCTCACGGAGGGTCATCGGGGGGCGTGCGGAGACCGCGGCCAGGCCTCGGTCGCGAGAGATTCGACCAGTTCTGGCCGGAACGTACGAGCCTGAGGGTGTCAACGAAGGTGTCAGACCCTGGTATCAGTCACCAAACCGTGTCACATTGACCGCACGTTCCGTATTCAACTTGGCGGAGGGAGAGGGATTCGAACCCCCGAGGGCTTGACGGCCCTTGCGGTTTTCAAGACCGCTCCGATCAACCACTCCGGCATCCCTCCAGCGGGCACATCCTATGGCAAGGTGCGGCCCCGGGGCCGGGGGCGGTGACGGGGCGGCGACGGGTCGTCGGGCGAAGCCTGCGTCGGTATACTCGACGCCGCCGCGGGGAGGTGGCTGAGTGGCCGAAAGCGCCCGCCTGCTAAGCGGGTGAGGGGTGTTAAGCTCCTCCGAGGGTTCGAATCCCTCCCTTCCCGCCAGCCCCCAGCCCCGCCCGGCGCGGCGAGCCCCGGAGAGGGGGCGTCCCCTGGGCCTGCGGCTGCGGGCGATCCGGCCGTGCCGCTCGACATGGGGACGTGGGAAGCTGTATCCGACCGGTCAGCCGAGTGCGGCTCGGGCGGCGTCGCCGCCAGCGAAAGGGAAGGGCGTACGGAGACCACAGGGATGCGCGTCTTGGTCGTCGAGGACGACCGGCGTCTCGCCCGGGCGCTGCTGCGCGGGCTGCGGGAGGCCGGGCTGCGCGCCGACGCCGTGAGCAGCGGTGACGAGGCCCTCGCCGCGGTCGGCTCGGCGGCCTCCTATGACGTGATCGTGCTCGACGTGATGCTGCCCGGCGGCACCGACGGCTTCTCGGCGTGCGCCGAGCTGCGCCGGCGCGGCGTGGCCACGCCGGTGCTGATGCTCACCGGGCGCGACTCCGTCGATGACCGGGTGCGCGGTCTCGAGGCGGGCGCCGACGACTACCTGGTCAAGCCCTTCGCCTTCCGCGAGCTGGTCGCGCGGATCCGGGCGGTCACGCGCCGCCACCAGCCGCCGCCGCCGGCGGTGGTCGAGGTCGGCGAGCTGCGGCTCGACGCCGACGCCTGGACGGTGACCGTCGGCGGCCAGCCGGTGGCGATGACCCCGAAGGAGTTCGCCATCCTCGAGCTGCTGATGCAGAACGCCGGCCGCCTGCTGAGCCGGAGCCAGATCGAGGAGCACGTCTGGGACACCGACCTCCACACCGAGTCGAACCTGCTCGAGGTCTACATCGCCCGGCTGCGGCGCAAACTGGCCGCCGGTGGCGCAACCGACCTCATCACCACCATTCGAGGGGCGGGCTACCGCCTCGAGGCCACCGGCTCATGCGTGCCCTCCTCCGGCGCACCCGCGTCCGCCTGACCGCGACCTACTCGGCGCTCTTCATCGTCCTCGCCACGGTGGTGTCGAGCGCGTTCTACGTCGCCTACGTGCGCTCGCAGTACGCCTCCACCGACAGCGAGCTCAGCGAGCGGGTGCAGGCGCTGATCAACGGTCTCGAGAGCGACGTGACCCCGGTCCGCATCGACAAGAAGGACGCCGTGCCCGACATCGAGCAGGGCGAGGTGAGCGCGATGCTGCTGGGGCCCACCGGCGCCATCCTCGACAGCATCGGCCGGCCGGTCACCCCGCGCCTCGCCGGGGCCGTGTTCCGCCGTCACCCCACCCTCGCGAACCCGATCCTCGAGACCATGCCCGACACCGGGGGAGAGGTGCGGGTGCTCGCCAAGGTGGTCGACCTCGGCAACGGCGGGCGCGCCCTGATGGTGGGCAGCCATCCGATGAGCGAGGTCCAGGTCGCGCTCAACGAGGCCAAGATCCTGCTCGTGGTGGTGGTGGTGTCGATGGTCGTGATCGCCTCCGTACTCGGCTACTGGACCGCCGGGCGGGCCCTCAAGCCGGTGCGGGTGATCGCCGGCGCGGCCCGGGACATCAGCGAGCACGACCTCCACCGGCGCATCGCCCTCGACCTCCCGCCGGACGAGCTCGGCGAGCTCGCCGGCACCTTCAACGCGATGCTCGCCCGCCTCGAGTCCGGCTTCGGAACCCTCCAGCGCTTCACCGCCGACGCCGCCCACGAGCTGCGCGCGCCGCTGGCGATGATCCGGGCCGAGCTGGAGGTGTCGCTCTCCCGGGCGCGGTCGGTGGACGAGTATCAGGCCACCGAGCGGCTGGTGCTCAGCGAGGTGGAGCGGATGAGCCGGCTCGCCGACCAGCTGCTGCTGCTGGCGCGGGCCGACGCCGGCTCGCTGGCGGCGCGCTTCGAGAGTGTCGACGTCACCGATCTGCTCGAGGAGACCGTCGACCGCTGGCGCGTCCTCGCCGGGTCGCGGGGGGTGAGCCTGGCGCTCGAGCCGCCGCCTGCGGGCTCGCTCTGGGCCGACCGCGAGCTGCTCCGCCGGCTCATCGACAACCTCCTCGACAACGCGGTGCGCCACAGCCCGGCCGGTGAGGAGGTGATCCTCACCGCCGCATGCGACGAGGGCCGCTGGCGCCTCGAGGTGGCCGACGCCGGTCCGGGGGTGGACGCGTCGATCCGCGACCGCCTCTTCCAGCGCTTCGCTCGCGCCGATCCCGCCCGCGGCCGCGACACCGGGGGCGCCGGGCTCGGGCTCGCGCTGTGCGCGGTGATCGCCGACCTCCACGGCGGCAGCCTCGCCCTCGCCCCGCCCAACGGGCCGCCATCCGGGGCCCACTTCGTGGTCGAGCTCGCCGCCGACCCGCGCGAGCCCGCGGCCCCGGCCTAGGCTAGCCGTCGCCCGAGGCGGTGAAGATCTCGACTCGCGCGGTGGGCTCGGGTGCGGCTGCGAGCACCACCTGAAGGGAGGTCAGCGGCCGCGGGTGCAGGCGGGTCCAGGCGCTGTCGACGCGGCCGCCGCGCACCACCACCACCCCGGTGTCGAGCCGCCCGGACACCATCACCACCGCGTCGGTCCGCTCGTCGACCAGCGAGCCGATCAGCTCCCCGACATGGAGGAAGCGGGTGAAGCCGATGTGGCGCGCCGGCCCGGTGAACAGGCGGGGGAGCATGCCCGCGGTGATCGAGCGCACCCGCACCACGTCGAGGAGCACGTCGTCCTCCAGCGCTCGGCGGCGCACCAGCTCGCCAGCCCGCGGCCCGGTGACCACGGTCTCGCCGCGGAAGCAGCTGAGGCCGCGCTCACCCCGGGCGAAGAGCAGGATGCCCTCGAAGTCGCGCGCCTGGGCCCGCACGTAGCCGGTCAGGCGGTCGACGCGGAGGCTGGCGATGAGGGCGTCGAAGTCGATGAACGCGCTCTTCAGACGGCGGTGCACCACCACCTCCTCGGGGAGCGGAGCCAGCTCCGGCACCACCGGCCGCGGCGGCACCGGGCGCCCCACCAGCTCGGCGGGAGGCCGGGTGGGGGGAGGAGCCGGCGGGGCCGGCCGGGACGAGGCGGCGAGGTAGGCGCGCAGGGCGGCACCGGTGCTCATGCGACCGGACTCGGGCACCGGTGACTGCCGTCGATCCACGCTCTCGAGTACCCCCCAGCCTGCGCTCCCCGCGTGGGTTGACAGTATATGTCGCATCCGAGGGACGAGCAAACGACGCATTCGAAGCACCTCCTCGAGGACCCACGCACGTTGTTGCCGCTTCTGGCCGGATCATCCGGCGCTGCCGGGCGAAAGCGGCAGCACCCCTTGCCGCACAAGGAGAAATCGACCGTCCACGCGAAGCCGGGGTCGGATATGCTCGCCCTGATGCACCCCTGGACGCCGCCTCGCCGTGCCGCTTCTGGCGCTGCTGGCGCGTTCGTGGCGGCGGCGCTGCTGGGGGCGTGGCTCGGCCACACCCTGGAGTACCTGCGGGTGGTCGACGGCGCCCCCCCGGTGCGCTCCGCGCTCGCCGGCGCCCACGCCTACATGGTGCCGGTGGGGGCGCTCCTCGCCCTCGCCGCCGCCGCCGCCGGGGCCGGCTGCTGGCGGGCGTGGCTGGCCCTCGGCCGCCGCCTCGACAGCGCCCGCGCCGGGCTGGCGCACGCCTGGCGGGGCGGGGGCACCATCCCCGCCGGGTGCGCCGCCGGCACCGCGGCCGTGGTGTCGCCACCGGCCCGGCTGGTGGCCCTCTGGCTGCCCCTCGGCGCCGCACAGCTGGGTGTCTACCTCGCACAGGAGAACATCGAGTCGGTCCTCGCCGGCGGTCGCGCAGCCGGTCTCGGCCCGGTGCTCGGCGTCCACTGGGCGGCCGCGGCGCTCCAGCTCGGGGTCGCCCTGGTGCTGGCGGCGGCGCTGCTGCTCGCCGGCCGGGCCCTCGCCGGCCGGGCCGGCGCGCTCGAGCGCTGTGAGCGGCTGCTCCGCACCCTCTGGGCACGGCGGCGGGACGACGGCGTCCCCCGCGGTGCCCGTCCCTGCCTCGACGCCCCGGTCGAGCGCTTCGGCCGCCGGCTCTGGAGCCGGCCTCCCCCCGCCCTCCCCTGACCCCGGGACCTGCCGGCGGCAGCCGGCGTCTCGGCGCGTCCCCACGGCGCGCCCACCCGAGTCCGAGGAGACCTTCGTGGCATCCCCCCACCCCAGGTGGCAGCGTTCACGCCTGGCCACCCACCGCATCAGCCCGACCGCCGTCACCCCCGGAGCGTCGCTGCTCCGCGACGACCGACGCCTCGGTGCCGTCCGCGCCCGCCTCGACGACCTCCAGGCCCGCGGCCGCCTCGAGTGCGTCGCCGTCGAGCCCCACCTCGTCGCCGACGGCCTCCACCTCGCCGCGCTGAACTTCCGCCGCGCGGTGCGCCACCTCGACGACCCCGACGTGGCCATCGTCTTCCTCTACCAGTCGGTGGTGAACACCGCCGACACCGTGCTCCACTGCCTCGGCTACCACGCCCGGGACTTCGAGGGGCACAAGCTGGCGATCGCGCTGACCGCCGAGCTGGTCGAGGCGCTGACCGGGCGCTCGCGGTCGCGGCTGATGGCGACCACCAGCGAGCGGTTGCGGAAGCGCCGCCACGAGGCGCTCTACACCCGCCCGGGGGTGATGACCGCGGACGACGTCCGGACCGCCCTCGAGGACTGCCGCGGCTTCCTCCCCCGCCTCTGGGCGATGGCCGGCGGTCTGGTGGGGATGCCCGCCGCCGGCGAGGCGGCCGCGGTGGCCTGAGGGGTCAGCGCCCGAAGCGCCGCCTCCGCGCCTGGTAGCTGCGCAGCGCGCGCAGGAAGTCGATCTCGCGGAAGTCCGGCCAGAGGACGTCGGTGAAGTAGTACTCCGAGTAGACGCTCTGCCAGAGCAGGAACCCGCTGAGCCGCAGCTCCCCGCTGGTGCGGAGGATGAGGTCGGGGTCGGGGAGGTCGCCGCCGTAGAGGAAGGGCGTCAGCGCGTCGGGCTGCAGCGACGCCAGCGCCTCCTCGACGGGGAGGCCGCTCACCGCCTCGGCGGCGGCCCAGCGGCGGAGCGCGTCGACGATCTCCTCGCGGCCGCCGTAGCCGAGGGCGAACTGCACGGTGAGCCGGCTGTTCGCCGCCGTCTCCGCCTCGATCCGGGTCAGGGTGTGCTGCAGCTCCAGGGGCAGCAGGTCGCGCCGGCCGATGCCGCGCAGCCGCCAGCCGCGGCGCATCGCGCCCGGGACCACGGCGTCGAGCTCGTCGGCGATCACCCCGCTCATCGCCTCGATCTGGGCCTCGGGCCGCCCCAGGTTGTCGATCGACATCGCCCACAGGGTCACCGCCTGGACGCCGGCGCGCTCCGACCAGACCAGGACGTCGCGCACCCGCCGGGCGCCGGCCGCGTAGCCGTCGCGCATCGAGGCGAGCCGGTGCTCCTCGACGAAGCGGCGGTTGCCGTCGAGGATGACGGCGAGGTGCTGGGGCATCGGCCCGCTGCGCACCCGCGCCCAGAGCCGGATGCGGTAGAGATCGTAGGCGAGTTCGGGGAGCCGGCGGGGCATCCGGGCATTGTGGGCGCCGGGCTCGAGGCGGGGCGGTCGACGCCACCGATCTGGAACCATCCGCGCCATGCCCGACCCCGATCCGGAGCGGCGCCGCCTGCTCGAGGCCGACCGCGTGCCCTGGCGCCGCTGGGGCCCCTACCTGGCCGAGCGCGCCTGGGGCACCGTCCGCGAGGACTACAGCGCCGGCGGCGACGCCTGGAGCTCGCTGCCCCATGACCACGCCCGCTCCCGGGCCTACCGCTGGAGCGAGGACGGGTTGGCCGGCATCTGCGACGACGGCCAGGTGCTCTGCATGGCCCTGGCGCTGTGGAACGGTCGCGACCCCATCCTCAAGGAGCGGATCTTCGGGGTGAGCGGCTCCGAGGGGAACCACGGCGAGGACGCCAAGGAGTACTGGTGGTTCACCGACGCCACCCCCACCGCGTCCTACCTGCGCTGGCGCCACGTGTATCCCCAGGCTGCCTTCCCCTACGACCGGCTGGTCGAGGAGAGCCGCCGCCGGGGACGGCTCGACCCCGAGTTCGAGCTGGTCGACACCGGCGTGCTCGACGGTGACCGCTACTGGGACGTGACCGTCGAGTACGCGAAGGCCGGGCCCGACGACATCTGCGCGCTGATCACCGTGGTCAACGCCGGCCCCGAGCCCGCCGACCTCGACGTCCTGCCCATGCTCTGGTTCCGCAACACCTGGGCCTGGGGGCACGACCCGCGGGTGCCGCGGCTCTCGGCGGTGGAGGGGCGCATCCTGGCCGAGCACCACCACCTCGGCCGCTGGACGCTCGCAGGCGACCCCGGCGCCGGCCTGCTCTTCTGCGACAACGAGAGCAACGCCCGCCGGCTGTGGGGCGAGGATGGGGCGTCGCCGTTTCCCAAGGACGGCATCAACGACCACGTGGTCTCCGGCGCGGCGACGGTCAACCCTGCGCAGACCGGCACCCGGGCGGCGCTCCGGTACCGGCTGTCGGTGGGGCCCGGCGAGACCCGGCGGCTGCGCCTGCGCCTCGCCGCCGGGGACGCCGCCCCCGACCTCGGCGACGGCCACGCCGCCACCGTGGCGGCCTGCCGCCACGAGGCCGACCTGTTCCACGCCGCGCTGGTGCCCGCGGGCGCGTCCGGCGACGAGGCTGCGGTGCTTCGCCAGGCGCTGGCGGGGATGATCTGGTCGTACCAGTTCTACAACTACAGCGTGGAGCGCTGGCTCGACGGCGACCCCGTGTTCCCGCCGCCCCCGGCGGAGCGGGCCCGCCGCAACGGCGGCTGGCGCCACCTCGGCAGCCACGAGGTGATCTCCATGCCCGACACCTGGGAATACCCATGGTTCGCCGCCTGGGACCTCGCTTTCCACTGCGTCACGCTCGCCCACGTCGACGCGGCGCGTGCCAAGGAGCAGCTGATCCTGCTCTGCCGCGAGTGGTACATGCACCCCAACGGCCAGCTGCCCGCGTACGAGTGGAGCTTCGGCGACGTCAATCCGCCGGTCCACGCCTGGGCGGCGCTGCGGGTCTTCGCGATCGACGGCGGCACCGACCACGAGTTCCTCGAGCGCATCTTCCACAAGCTGCTCATCAACTTCACCTGGTGGGTGAACCGCAAGGACACCGAGGGCAGCAACGTGTTCGAGGGCGGCTTCCTCGGGCTCGACAACATCGGCCCCTTCGACCGCTCGATGCTGCCGCCCGGCGCTGGCCATCTCGAGCAGTCGGACGCGACCGCCTGGATGGCGATGTACTGCCTCAACATGCTCGAGGTGGCGCTCACCCTGGCCCGGCACGACCGCACCTACGAGGACGTCGCCACCAAGTTCTTCGAGCACTTCACGCTCATCGCCCTGGCGATGGAGGAGCAGGGCCTCTGGGACGAGGCCGACGGCTTCTACTACGACGTCCTCCACACCGCCGACGGCGGCCGGATGCCGCTGCGCGCCCACTCCATCGTCGGGCTGATCCCGCTCCTCGCCGTCACCGTGCTCGACGCCGGGTTCGGCGCCGCGCTGCCCGACTTCAGCTCGCGGATGGGGTGGTTCCTGCGCAACCGGCCCCGCGCCGCGGCGGTGGTGTCGCACATCGCCGTCCCCGGGATCGGCGAGCGGCATCTGCTCTCCATCGTCAGCCCGGAGCGGCTGCGGCGGATCCTCGCCTGCATGCTCGACGAGACCGAGTTCCTCTCCCCGCACGGGATACGCGCGCTCAGCCTGCGCCACCGCGACCGGCCGCTGGTCACCACCGTCGACGGCGCCAGCTTCACCCTCGACTACGAGCCCGGCGAGTCGACCTCGGGCCTCTTCGGCGGCAACTCCAACTGGCGCGGGCCGGTGTGGATGCCGATCAACCACCTGATCGTCGGCGCCCTGCAGCGCTTCCACGCCTATCTCGGTGACGGCTTCCGGGTCGAGCACCCGCGGGGCTCGGGGCACAGCCTCAGCCTCGTCGAGGTCGCCGACGAGCTCTCCGGCCGGCTGATCGGCCTCTTCACCCGCGGCGGCGACGGCCGCCGGCCCTGCTTCGGCGACACCGCGCGTTTCCAGGAGCACCCCGCCTGGCGCGACGCCCTCCTCTTCCACGAGTACTTTCACGGCGACACCGGCGCCGGGCTGGGGGCGTCGCACCAGACCGGATGGACGGGGCTGGTCGCCGACCTCATCCGCACCCGCGGGGCGCGCTGGTCGCCCCCCGGATCGGGCGGGTGAGCGGGCTCGACGCCCTGGTCGACGACATCGCCGCCGCCCGGGTCGGCGCCACCTTCAACCAGTACGCCGAGACCGGAGGCGACGACCTCGGGCCGGAGGCGCCGCTGATCCGCCGCGAGAACCTGCGCCGCCAGCTCCGCGACCGCCGCGAGGCGCCGGTGGTCGCGGTCGCCGAGGCGGCGGGCTGGCGGGGGGCACGCTACTCCGGGCTGGTGCTGCTCTGCGAGCGGCAGCTGGTCGAGGGCGGCCCCTACCGGCGCAGCTCACGACACCCGCGGGGCTGGAGCGAGCCGTCGGCGACGATCGTCCAGTCGGCGCTGGCGGCGGGAGGCTGGACCGGGTCGGTGCTGCTCTGGAACCTGGTGCCGACCCATCCGGCGGGGGCGGTGCCGCACAGCAACCGCCGTCCCACCCGCGCCGAGCTGGAGGCGGGCGCCGCGTTCCTGCGCCGCCTGCTCGACCGCGTGCGTCCCGCCCATGTCGTCGCCATCGGGCGGCTCGCCGCCGCCGCGCTCGGCGACGACGTGCCCTGCGTGCGCCATCCCGCCAACGGCGGTGCCACCGCCTGCCGCGCCGGTCTCGGCGCGCTGCTCGGAGACTGGCTCGGCCGGCAGCCCTGAGCCGGCGCCGGGCTCAGCGGCCGATCTGTCCCAGGGCGTAGATGCCGAGGAGGATGCCGCCCAGTTGGCGCGTCGACGACCAGAGCCAGAAGGGCGGAGCGGTTAGGCGCTCATCTCCAGCGGCGGGTGGAGGATGGCGTACTCGCCGAGCACCCGGATCCCCCGCTCCAGCGCGGCCACCGGGGCGGTGAAGCAGATGCGCAGCCACCCGCTCATGCCGAAGGCGGTGCCGGGGGCGACCAGCACCCGCCGCTGGGCGAGGGCGCCGGCGACCGCGAGGCCGTCGCCGCCGGGGGCGCGGACCCACACGTAGATGCCGCCCTGGGGCTCCGCCACCTCCAGCCCAGCGTCCCGGGCGAGGCCGACGGCGAGGTCGCGGCGCGCCAGGTGGGGGGCGATGTCGACGTCCAGCGAGGGCAGGTGCATGAGCATCCGCTGCATCGTCGCCGGCGCATTGACGAAGCCGAGGGCGCGCTGGCAGAGCTCCAGCCCGCGCATCACCTCGGGGGTGGCCAGGTCGGGGTGGAGCGCGAGGTAGCCGATCCGCTCGCCGGCGAGCCCCAGGTCCTTCGAGAAGGAGCGTGCCAGCACCGTGGCGGGGTGCACGGCGAAGGGGTGGACGTGCACCGCGGGCGGGTAGACGAGGCGGTGGTAGACCTCGTCGACGATCAGCACCACCCGCCGTCCGTGCCGCCGCCGGTGGCGCTCGAGCAGCGCCGCGAGGCCGCCGAGCTCGGCGGTGGTGGCGACGTGGCCGGAGGGGTTGCCGGGGGTGTTGAGGATCAGCGCGGCGGTGCGGGGGGTGAGCGCGCGCTCGATGGCGCCGAGGTCGAGACCGAAGTCCGCGGTGGAGGCGGCGGTCACCCAGGTGGCGCCGGCGGTGGCGCAGTAGGCGCGGTACTCGCCGAAGAAGGGCAGCACACCGACGACCTCGTCGCCGGGGTCGACGAAGGCGCGCAGCGCCAGGCAGACCGCGGCACCGGCACCCCCGGTGAGGACGATGCACTCGGGGCCGACATCCACCCCGGCGTCGGCGGCGACCCGGGCGCGCACCTCGGGGAAGCCGAGGTTGGGCATGTAGCCGAAGCGCTCGGCGCCGCGCTCGGCGGCGGCGGCGGCGATGGCGGAGCGCACCGCCTCGACGGGCTCGCCCAGCGGCTGGCCGAGGGCGAGGTCGGCGACCGAGTCGGGCCCGTGGAGGGCGCGCAGCCGCTCGCCCTCGCTGAACATGCGGCGCACCCAGCCGCCCGCCTCCAGCTGCGCCGCCGCCCAGCGCGACAGCATCCCGTCATTGTCCATCTCAGCTCTCCTCCGGCCGGTCCGGAGCGTGCCAGGAGAAGGGGTAGGAGCTGTCCAGAACCTGCCGCGCCGTGGTGGTGCGGTGGAGCGGGCGGAAGGTGTCGATCATCACCGCGAGCTCGTCGGTCTCCCGGGGCGCGTCGCGGGTCGCCTCCAGCGCGCCCGGCTGGGGGCCGTGGGGGACGCCGCCGACGTGGAGGGTGATCGAGCCCTCCCGGATGCCGCGGCGGGCGCTGTAGTTGCCGCCCGCGTAGTACATCACCTCGTCCGAATCCAGATTGGAGTGGTGGTAGGGGAGGGCCTCCGCCTCGGGGTCCCAGTCGATCTTGCGGGGGACGAAGTTGCAGATCACCAGGTTGGGGGCCTGGAACACCTGGTGGGTCGGCGGGGGCACGTGGAAGCGGCCGGCGCGGGGCTCGAAGTCGTGCACCGAGAGGGCGCAGGGGTACACGGTGCCGTCCCAGCCGACGACGTCGAACGGATGGTGGTCGAGGCAGTAGCGGGTGACCCGGCCGGCGCGCTTCATCCACACCTCCGCGGGTCCCTCGACGCTCTCCAGGTCGACCGGGCCGCGCACGTCGCGCTCCGAGTAGGGGGCGGACTCGACCAGCTGTCCGTTGCGCGCCCGGTAGCGGTCGGGCGAGTCGACGATCCCGGCGCACTCGACGACCAGCACGCGGGACGCGGCGGGGTCGTCGAGGTCGAGGCGGTGGATGGTGCCGCGGGGGATCACCGCGTAGTCGCCCTGGCGCAGCGGCAGCCGGCCGAACTGGGAGCGCAGCGTCCCCGAGCCCCGGTGGAGGAAGAGCACCTCGTCGGCCGAGGCGTTGACGTACAGGGTCTCCTGGGCGTGGGCGGGAACGGCGACGCCGATGCGGACGTCGTCGTTGACCAGCAGCCAGCGCCGGCCGCTGACCGCGTCGCCGTGCTGGTCCAGCCGCCACGCCTCGATGTGGGAGTGGCCGTGCACCTGCTCGAGCTCGCGGGCGGCGGTGTCGTCGGGTCCGGGGGCGATGTCGTGCACCGCCTCGGGCATGCCGCGGTGGTAGAGCAGCGACGACGGGCCGCTGAACCCCTCGCGCCCGAAGAGCTCCTCGAAGACCGGACGCCCCTCGCGCACCACCCGCATGTGCCGCTTGCGCGGCACCTCGCCGAGACGCATGTACGAGCGCATCAGTGGCGCCTCACAGGTTTCCCCGGGCCGCCTGCTCGCGCTCGATCGCCTCGAACAGCGCCTTGAAGTTGCCCTTGCCGAAGCCGCGGGCGCCGCGGCGCTGGATGACCTCGTAGAAGAGGGTGGGGCGGTCTCCGACCGGACGGGTGAAGATCTGCAGCAGGTATCCGTCCTCCTCGAAGTCGACGAGGATGCCCAGCTCGCGCAGGTGGTCGAGGTCCTCGGACACGCCGTGGTCAGCGAGCCGTGGCGCCAGCGACTCGTAGTATGCGGCCGGGGCCGTCAGGAACTCCACGCCGGCGCCGCGCATCCGCCGCACCGTGTCGACCACGTCGTCGGTGTGGAGGGCGATGTGCTGCACCCCCGGCCCGCGGTAGTAGTCGAGGTACTCCTGGATCTGCGACACCCGCAGCCCGGTGGCCGGCTCGTTGATCGGGAACGTGATCATCGTCGCCGGGTCGCGGGTGACCTTCGATCGCAGCGCGCTGTACCGGGTGGCGATGTCGTTCTCGTCGAACTCCTGGAAGACCTCGAAGTCGAAGACGGTGTGGTACCAGTCCACCCAGGGGTCCATCCGCCCCACCTCGACGTTGCCCACGGCGTGGTCGATGGAACGGAGACCGACCCCACCGCCGGTGCGACGGTCCGCGCGGTATCCGGGAAGGTGGGGACCGGCGTAGCCGTGGCGCTCGACGAAGCGGTGCACGGTGTCGCCGAAGGTGGCCACGGAGGCGCTCCGCACCGTCCCGGAGGTGTCCTCGACGCGGTGCGGCTCCTCGACCGGACGGGCGCCGCGTGCGACCGCCGCCTCGAACGCCGCGGTGGCGTCCTCGACGCGCAGCGCGATGCTCCGCACCCCGTCGCCGTGGAGCCGGACGTGCTCGGCGACGGCGCCCTCGGGGCCGAGGGCCGCGGTCAGCACCAGCCGGATGTGGCCCTGCTGCAGCACGTAGGAGGCGCGGTCGCGCACCCCCGTTTCGGGACCCGCGTAGGCGACCACGTCGAACCCGAAGGCGGTGCGGTAGTAGTGCGCGGCCTGGCGGGCGTTGCCCACCCAGAGCTCGACGTGGTCGGTGCCGAGCAGCACCGGGGCGTCCGTGGCCGCCGTCGGGAGCGCCGTCTCGGTCACGCCGAGTTCCTCCGCTCCTCGAGCCCGTCCCAGAAGACCCGGACGCCGTCGAGCATCTCGCGGGCGCCCTGGAGGAACTTCTCCTCGTCGAAGTCGGGGCGCCGGTAGGCCTCCACGAGCTCGTCCATGGTGTGGGCGGCGTGCTGATCCTCGACCCGGTCGTGCCAGGTGAAGAAGGAGAGCCGCAGCTCGGGGCACTCGCGGTCGCGGAACCGGTCGAGGCCGGTGATGAGCTGCTTCCAGAACCCGGCGGCGGCCCAGTGCTCGACCGCGAAGGACGCGCCCTCGGCGATGTCGGGGTCCTCGCTGCCGTAGATCCGGGCCAGCTCGTCGCAGAAGTGCAGGGTGGTGGGCCAGCCGTGGCGGCGCTTGCCGATGTCGCCGAAGCCGAGCCCGAGCGGCTCCGCCACCTTGGTCAGCCACTCGAAGTGGGCGGCGGTGAAGTGATAGGTGCCGCCGTCGACGGTGCCCTCGGTGGAGACCAGGGCGGGGTCGCCGAGGCGCTCCATCTCGTCCGCGCCGGCGGGGACCACGCTGGGGCGCGGGGCGGTGCGGCCGGAGCGGAAGACGACGCCGAGCTCATTGACCAGGATCTCCTTCGACTCGCGCGCCTGGGCCAGGCTGGGCGCGTTGATCGTCTTGAGGAGCTGGGCGACGATGAAGAGGTTGCTGAAGACCGAGAACTGCTGGACGAGGTCGCGGACCTGGTCGCGGCTGACCGCACCCTCGGAGAACCAGGCGCAGTAGTGGTTGTCGGTGACCACCGGGTGATCCATGACCGTCGCCCGCACCCGCGCGAAGAAGCGGTCCCACCCGGGCCCGTGGCCGCCCGCCGGCTCGTGGACGAGCATCGCCATGTCGCTGCCACCTCCAGAAGATACGAGGGGATCTGGATGATCCGGTCAAAGTATGCCGCCGGTCGCCGATATCTGTCGATGATCGTGGCATTACTGGAGACGAAACAGCACATATTCCCACGCTTACTTACAGTACGTCTGGGCCATGATGCCCCGCGCCGTGGTGGGCTGGACGGTTCTCAGCGTGGCCTCAGCGATCCGGGGCGGGGTGCGGTGGACACTGGCGCCGCACCCCTTCCCGTCCACCCCGCCCGGAGTTCCCGCCCCATGATCCGCCCCCGCTTCACCCTCGCCCGCATCGCCCTCGCCGGCGCCGGGTTGATGACCGCCGCCGGCATCGGCGCCGCGGCCATTCCCCCGATGCTGGCCTCCGCTCCGGCGGCGGCGACGAGCGCCTCGCCGGCGCCGGCGACAACCCCGACGCCCGGCCCGAAGGGCCTGAACGCGAAGCGCCAGCACTCCGGCCTCGCCCTCCGCCACGTGATCGTGAAGGAGGTCGCCAGGCAGGCCGGGCTGACCGTGCAGCAGGTCCGCGACCAGGTCAGGGCGGGGAAAACCCTCGACGCCATCGCCGGCTCCACGGCGCAGGCGGTCCGCGACGCCGCGCTCGACACCATCACCAAGCGCCTCGACGCCGCTCGGGCCAAGGGAACGATCACCGCCGCCCAGGAGGCCACGCGCCTGGCGAGGGCGAAGGTCCGCATCGCCAGGGTGATGGCGGCCACCCCGCACCCCAAAGCCGCCGCCGCGGCATAGCCCTCACCGCTCGCCCCTCCCCCCCTTCCGAGGCCGCCGGCACCGTGCCGGCGGCCTCGTCGCGTCAGCGGCGCCGGGCGAGCAGGAGCGCGACGAGGCCGGCGAGGCAGAGCAGCAGCCCGGCGCCGAAGGTGCCGTCGACCCCGGTGGTCGGGGTCAGGACCGGCGCCGGCGCGCGCATCGCGGTGGGGGGAACGGGGGCGGTCCCGGCGGCGGCGTGGGCGGAGCCGGCGGCCGTGGAGGACGAGCTGCTGCTGGTGGTGGTGGTGGTGGTGCTCCCGCCGGACGGTGCCGGCGTGCTCGCGCCCGCCGGGGCTCGCCCCGCCCCGGCGTCGGCGACCGGCGACGGTTCCGGGGCGGGGGTGGGCTTCGGCGTCGCCGCGGCCTCACCGGCGTGGCCGGCGATGCCGCCCGTGTCACCGGTGTCACCGGTGTCACCGGTGCCGCCCTCGGCGGTCGCCGGGCGGTGGTCGCCGCCCTCGTGCTCGTGGCCGCCGTGGTGGCGGCCGTCCCTGTCCTGGCGGGCGTGCTCGCGAGTGGGCTGGTCGTGGGTCGCGTCGTCGTCGCAGCGGTCGCGCTCCTGCTCCGGCGCCTCCGACCCCGACCGGGTGGTGGTGCAGCGATGCTCGCGGGTCTCCGCCTCGGCGGTGGAGGGCCGCGCCAGCGCCGCCGGCCGCGGCCCCGGGGCGGTGGCCGCGCCGGCGGTCCCGCTGTATCCCATGATCACCGCGCCGGCGGCGACGACGGTCACTGCGGCGGCGCGAAAGCCGATCCGTCGACGAGGAGAACCCATGTCGCACACACAACGGTGTCACTCATGAAAAGGTCACGCTCGACAGTAAGTAGATCGGCCATAGATGGCCAGAACATCCGTACTGTGTTGCTGACAGATCGGGTAAAAACAACGAACCGCGCGCACCTGCCATCTGTCCGGTCGGTCCGGGCGGCCGCACCGGGAGGTGCGACCGCCCGGCGCCCGGGCTACCAGAGCAGGCGGAGCACCAGCCCGAGCAGCCCACCGGAGCTGGTCCTGGGCGCCGCCGGAGCGGGGCCGCCGAGGCTGATGGGGATCCCGAGGATGGTCAGGCTCGGAGCCGGCGCCCCGGGGACAGGTGCGGCCGCGCCCAGGCCCGGCACCGGCAGCGCGGGGAGGGGGAGGGGCAGCGGCACCGGGAGGGGCAGCGGTGCGGGCGCCGCCGAGGGCACCCTGGCCGGTGCCGGCGCGGCGCTGCCGCAGGGCAGGGCGGCGGCGTCGTTCTGGCCGCCGCCGGCGTCCACGGTGAGGTTGAGGGTCGCCAGCTCCAGCGAGGTCACGCCATAGGGATAGGCGAGGCGCGCCCCCGCGGGCGGGTTGCCGGCGTTCGCCAGCGGCACGTCCACCTCGACGAGGCCCGGCTTGCCGGGCACGATCCGGCCGGCGTCGACGTGGGTCGCCGCGGCCTTGCCGCCGCCGACGCTCCCGTCCTCGAAGGTGGCGGCGCCGGTGCGGTCGATCTTCGTGTGGGCGTACCAGGTGGTGCCCGCGTAGGTCCAGTAGAGGGTGTAGTCGGCGGCCTGCGAGATCGACGGCACCTGGCCGGTGAGGTCGGCGACGGTGAGCACCGCGCGCAGGGTGGTGCCGTCGGGGCTGAGGTCGAGCTCGCCGCGGGTCAGGTCCATCTGCGGGATCGGCGCCGCGGTGAGCGGATCGGTGGCGTTCCCCGGCGCGGTCACGAACGCGGGTCCGCAGGGGGTGGCGAGCACCGGGTCGGGCACCGCGGGCGGCCCGGTGGTGACCGCCGGGGCGGTGGTCCCGGTGATGTCCCGCATCAGGTTGCCGAGGTTCGGGGTGCCGAAGCCGCTCACGTAGTCCCAGCCGGCGCCGGCGACGTTGAGGCCGTTGGTGCCCAGGGTGATGTCGTGGAAGTCCTGGGCGTAGTGCGAGCTGGTGCCCTTCGCGTAGAGGAGCGGGTTGGCGAAGCCGAGGCCGTGCGCCTGGTCGGGGGCGGCCGCCTGGATGCGGGTCCACATCCCCAGCCACAGCGGGGCGGAGAGGCTGGTGCCGCCGGAGGTGCCGGGGATCATGTCGGTGACGACGGTGTAGCCGTTGCTGATCACGTCACCGGAGAGGGCGCTGACATCGGGGAGCCCGCGACACATGGTGCCGGGGGTGAAGATCTGCAGCAGGCCGCTGCCGATCAGGCAGGGGTGGTTCACGGCGCTCACCCCCTTCTGGTAGTCGGGCCGGGGAATGAAGAGGGCGGAGCCGCCGCCGCCGAAGGGCCAGGCGTACTCGAGCGCGCGCTCCTTCGGGCTGGTGCCCTGCTTGGCGTAGAGGACGGTGCCGCCGACCGCGACCACGTACCGGCTCGCCGCCGGGTAGTTGGCCAGCGGGACGACCTGGTTCAGGACACCGTTGCCGGCGCCGACGATCGGGAGCACCGCGATCGGGCAGGAGGAGCCGGTGTCGCCGGTGGAGACGAAGAGGGTGCGGCCCTCGAGGGTGCCCTGGAGCAGGGTCTGCTCGGCGACCGGCTCGAGGTTGTTGCCCAGCGCCTGGCCGGCGTTCGGCAGCGGGTTGGCGATCGGGTTCCCGAGCAGGAAGTTGAGCGGGTTGGTCTCGCACTCGCCGAACGAGGCGCTCGCCTGGCGGGGACCGTTGGGGTCGCTGACCCAGGTCGAGAACATCGTCGCGACGTCGGCGTCGCTGAGCGAGGCGCCGAAGTAGAGCTGCTCCTGGCGGACCAGCGGAGCCATGCCCGTGCTCGCCTGGGTGTCGAGGTTCCACTCGCCCTCACCGGAATTGTCGTTCCACGGGCCCGGCCCGGTGTGCTTCACCACCACCGGCACGTGGGGCAGGTGGTTCAGGTCCTCGAAGCGGCGCAGGTTGGCCACCACCGGGTCGGTCGCCCCGGCGCCGAAGATCGCCATGGTCTGGCCCTGGCCCTGGTTCTCGGCGGGCTGCTGGTAGAGCGACCACAGGTCCTGGGGCGTGTAGCTGTCGGTGTAGAGGCCGGCGGGGGCGGGGGTGGCGCCGAGCCGGGTCCGCGCGCTCGCGGCCGACGTGGTGCTGTGCGGCGTGGAGAAGTGCTGGAGGGTGTTGAGCCCGACGATCGAGATCACCCCGAGGCCGCCGGGCACGCTCGGCGCCCGGTCGTTGGCGAGGAAGCTGGTGCCCCCGGCGCTGTAGGAGCGCACCGTGGTGCCGAGCAGCCGGTCCAGCTGGCCGACGGCGCCGACCGCCTCGATGAAGGTGCCGCCGGAGCCGACGTGCTGGACCTCGAGCCCGGCACCGTGGAGCCAGGCCACCGCGGCCGAGACCCGCTCCGGCGATACGCCGAACCTCGAGGCGACCTGCTCGGGGGTGAGGAACCGGTGGTAGAGGGGGCTGGCCGGGTCGTAGAGGGCGGTGAGGAGCGCCTGCTCGCCGGCCGGGTCGGAGGGGGCGAGGCCGACGCCGATGTGGAGCGGCGTCGACGCCGGGGGCAGGGCCTGGGCGACCAGGCTGTCGAGGCCCGGAAGCAGGTTCTGGGCCAGCTGGACCACCGCGGGAAGGGGCGGCCCGTCGAGGACGGCGGCGTGGAGGTTCGCTGCGCCCGCCACCAGGATCCCGGTGGCGACGACGGCGGTGAGCGCTCGACGAAGCGGTCCTCTTGCCATGGGCAGACTCCCCCGAGGTCGTCGAGCCCCGATCTGCGCCGGATGCAGACCTGAACGGCTGGCGTCCCCCTCATCCCTCCGACGCTCCAGCGTCCGCTTTCTTGCGATCGGCTCTGTCGTCTAAGGTCCGGCTCCGTGCCCAGAGCGCAGCAGCCCGCCGGCCTGGACCGGATCGACCGCCGCATCCTCGAGGTGCTTCGCGACGACGGCCGGATCAGCATCGCCGCCCTCGCCGAGCAGGTCGGGGTGTCGCGGGCGAACGCCTACACCCGGCTGCTGCGGCTCCGCGAGGAGGGGGTGATCGAGGGCTTCACGGCCCGGGTGAACAGCCGCCGGATGGGGCTGGGGATCGCCGCGCTCGTGCTCCTGTCCGTGCGCCAGCCGGACTGGCGGGCGCTGCGCACCGAGCTCGTCGAGATGCCCGAGGTGGAGTACTGCGCGCTCACCACCGGCACCCACGACGCCCTCATCCTGGTCCGCGCCACCGACGTCGAGACCCTCCGCGACGTCGTCCTCGAGCGCCTCCAGAGCCTGCCCATGGTCCAGGGCACCCAGACCATCTTCGTGCTCGACGAGGTGGTGCGGAAACCGTTCGTCCTCCCCTGACCCGGGCCTCGGAGCATCGCTCCGATCGAACCGGACGATGCAGGGCCGCCAGTGCGTTAATCGGCGTCGAGATCAGACCGGGCGGCGCCGGCCGGGCGGGAGGCGCTCCTCCGAGGGGGGCTTGAGATGGCCGATCCACTGGTGGCCGGGCTGCTCGGGAAGACCCTGCACCTGCTCGGGCTGCCGGTGCCCCACACCCCCGCGCTCGGCGCCGTGCGCGCGCCGGCCCAGCCCGCGGCCGCGCCCGCGCCGGTGGCGCCGCTGGACGCCCGCCGCCGGGTCGCCCGGCTCTTCGCCCGGGCCGGATTCGGCGCCACCGTCGCCGAGATCGACCAGTGGGCGGCGGCAGGCTACACCGCCACCGTCGATCACCTGCTCGGCTTCGCCAGCTCGGCGGGCCGCGCCGACGACCTCGAGGTGATGGCGCTGCAGGAGGTCGCCCAGAGTGGCGACGCCAACAACCCGACCCCCCAGCCGTATCAGCGCTGGTGGCTGCAGCGGATGGCCACCACCCCCAACCCGCTGGAGGAGAAGCTGACCCTCCACTGGCACGGCCACTTCGCCACCGGATTCGTCAAGGTGCGCCGGCTGGAGCTGATGATCGGCCAGAACCGGCTGCTCCGCAGCCAGGCCGCCGGCGACTTCCGGGCGCTCTGCAAGGCGATCACCGCCGATCCGGCGATGCTGATCTGGCTCGACGGTGACACCAACCGCAAGGGCAGGCCGAACGAGAACTACGGCCGCGAGTTCATGGAGCTGTTCAGCCTCGGCCACGACGCCGGCTACACCCAGGGCGACGTCCGCGAGGCGGCGCGCGCCTTCACCGGCTACACCGTCGACAAGCAGGGCGCCGTCGCCTTCAACCCCGCCCTCCACGACGCCGGGCCCAAGACCCTCCTCGGCCAGACCGGACCATGGGGCGCGGGCGACGTCGTCGACATCGTCCTCGACCGGCATCCCCAGGGACCGGTGGCCGCCAACCACGTGGCCCGGCGCCTCGCCGGCTTCCTCCACCGTCCCGACCCGGAGCCGCAGGTGGTGCAGGCGATGGCCGAGGCCTTCGTCGCATCGAACTACCAGGTCAGGCCGATGGTCCGCGCGCTGCTGCTCCGCCCGGAGTTCTCGGACGGCGCCGCGCGCACTATCAAGTCGCCCGCCGAGCTCGTCGCCGGCACCATCCGCGGGCTCAACCTCGCCCGCGGTGACGGTGCCCTGGGCTACGTCGAGTCGCTGCTCGGCCAGCCCGGCAACAGCACCGCACCCAACGACCTGCTCGCGGAGGAGTGCACCAGGATGGGGCAGGTCCTCTTCGATCCGCCCAACGTCGCCGGCTGGCACGGCGGCACCGCCTGGGCGAACACCGCCACCCTGCTCGCCCGCTACAACTTCGCCGCCCGCGCCGCGCAGCTGGTCACCGACGACCAGCTCGGCGCCCTGCTCGACGGCACCCCGGCCCCGGCGCCGCAGCCGTGGATGCTGCGGCTCGGCCTGCTCGACCTGCTGCCCGCGACCTCCGCGGCGATCAGCGGCTACGTGGCCGCGGCACGCGCCGCCCACGCCGACGACAAGACCGTGGCGCGGGGCGTGCTCACCCTGCTTCTCGCCTCGCCCGACTACAACCTGCGGTGACGACCATGCGGATCACCCGACGCCACCTCCTCCGGCTGGGCGGCACCCTGGGAGCCGCCACCGTGATCGCCCCGATGTGGCTCGACGCCGGCGCGCTGCACGCCGCGGCCGCCGGGGCCACCCCGAGCAGCGGCCGCAAGCTGATCGTCATGCTCCTCGCCGGCGGCAACGACGGGCTCAACACCGTCGTCCCCTACGGCAGCGGCGACTACTACGCCAGGCGTCCGCTCATCAACATCCCGCAGGCGAAGGTGCTGCCCCTGCCCGGCAGCCCCGGGGTCGGCCTCCATCCGAACCTGGTGAAGCTGCAGTCGCTCTACCAGCAGGGGCGGGTCGCGATCGTCCAGGGGGTCGGCTACGACAAGCCCGATCTCTCGCACTTCGGCTCGATGGACATCTGGCAGTCGGGCAACCCCGCGGTGCGGCAGGGGTCGGGCTGGCTGGGCCGGTACCTCGATCGCACCCCCGGGCGGGGCGGCGCGCTGCGCGCCGTGAGCATCGGCAACAGCCTTCCGAAGGCGCTCACCGGCGAGCAGACCAGCGGCGTCGCCATCTCCTCGCTCGGGGGCTTCCACTTCGACGACGGCGCCGACGCGCCCGGCAGCGAGGCGGCGCGCCTCCACCAGGGCTACCTCGACTGCTGCAGCGGCACCAGCGGCGACCCCGCCACCGACGCGCTGCTCAGCGGCGGCCGGACCACCGTCGGCGCGGTGCGCGCCATCGCCGCGCTCGCCCGGGGGGCGACCCCGGGGACGGGGACGCTCGCCGACCAGGTGGCCACGGCGATGACCCTGCTCACCTCCAACCTCGGCGTCGAGATCGCCATGGTGACCCTGGGGAGCTTCGACGACCACGCCGCGGAGAATCCCAACCACGACCGCCTGCTCGGACTCGTCGACGCCGCCATCGGGCGCTTCCACGACCTGGCGCTGGCGACCGGCCACCCCGAGCAGTACCTGCTCATGACCTTCTCGGAGTTCGGGCGCCGGGTGAACGAGGACGGCAGCGGCGGCACCGACCACGGCACCGCGGCCCCGATGCTGCTCGTCGGCGACGGCGTGGCCGGTGGCCTCCACGGCGTCCAGCCCTCGCTCTCCAGCCTCGACAAGGACGGCAACATGGTGCGCGCCGTCGAGCTGCGCGAGGTGTACGCCACCGTGCTCGAGGGCTGGCTGGCGGGACCGCCGGCGGGCTCGTTGCTCGGCTACGGAGCCGGCGACGGCATCACCCCGGTGCGCTTCCTGCGCTCGGCCCCGTCAGTGGCGGGGACGGCCCATCCGGCGCTCGCCTCCTGAGGGCTACGCCGGCACCGCGTCGAGGATGCGGTCGTGGGAGCCGTCGGGGTAGGCGGTCTCGCAGGTCTGGAACTGGGCGACCACGTTGCCGTTCGCCAGCGGCGGCACGCCGTCGTCGCGCAGCCAGTTGTCGCGCACCTCGACGATGCGCAGCCGGTGGGCGGCGCCGGTGCTGTCGTACCAGGTGATGATCGAGCCGACGCCCAGGTCGAGCAGCGGGGTGAAGACGCCGGCGTTGTGGCCGACGAAGTAGGTGCGGCCGCCGACGCAGGTGTCGACCGCCGCGCTGACGTGGGTGAGCTCGGTGGCGCCGCTGCAGTCGGAGTAGGTGGTGACCGTGGTGTCCAGGCTGCCGTCGCCGCTGCGCAGGGTGTTCGCCGGCCCGGAGGGCAGGGTGATGACCACCGGGAGGCTGCCGATGGCCGGGGTGGCGGCCGGGGCGGGCAGCGCGACCGACCGGGCGGCGGAGTTGGGGCTGGCCGCGGCGACCCGCGTGCCGGCGCCGGTGACCCAGAGCGACCCGGCGGTGACGGAGGCGATCAGCGCGGCGCCGAGGAGGAGGTTCGAGCCGGGCCGGAGGCGGCGCGGCCGGGGGGTCTCCAGGGTCTCGCTCGCCGGCGCGGTCGTCTCCGGGGCCATGACAGCATCCCTCCGAGCTGTCGGCCCCTGCCAGTGACTTCATTGGCAGCCCGGCCATCTCCTGTCGAGACCCGAGGCTTTGCGTCCCCTCCTCGCGGAGGGTTTGCCCTTTCCGAAGCCGACACCGGCACCGTAGGCCCGCAACGCGGACGGATCTCGCCGCGCCGCCGCCCTGTCACCAGGGAATCACCCCTGTGTCCGCCCCTGAACAATTCTTGACGGCGGGGGACCCTCCGGCCCGCTCCCGGGGTCCGGTCAGTAGTCCTGCAGGTAGGCGGCGTTGCCCTCGAGGGACAGGGGGTCGAAGCCGAACTGGGTGGCCACGGCGTCGACCCGGGTCACGTTCTCCTTCTCCAGGAGGCGGAGCTGGCCGGGCGTGACCGGGGGGTTCGGGAGCACCTTCTCGAACAGAGCGGCGAGGGGGCGCATCGCGCCGACGGGCACGTGGACGTTGCGCCGGCGCCTGCCGGTCTCGGCCTTGATGATGTCGATGATCTGCTCGTAGGTGAGGTGCTCGGGGCCGCCCACCTCGTGGACCTCGCCCGAGGGCCCGCGCTCGATGCACAGGCTGATGATGCGGGCGAGGTCGGAGACGGCGATCGGCTGGAACAGCGCCCGGCCGTCGCCCACCACCGGCACCACCGGGTTCAGCCGGATCAGCTTGGCGAGCACGGTGAAGAAGCCGTCGCCGGGACCGAAGACCAGGCTGGGCCGGAGCACGGTGAAGGGCACGGCGCCGCCGCGCACCGCCTGCTCGCCCTCCCACTTGGAGGCGAGGTAGGCATAGCGCGGGTCGGGGTCGACGCCGATGGCGCTGATGTGGACGATGTGGCCGACCCCCGCCTCGGTGGCGGCGCGGACCACGTTGGTGGTGCCCTCCGCGTTCACCCGGGCGAAGGTCTGGCTCCGCTTCTCGCGGATGATCGCGACCAGGTGGACGACGGCGTCGCAGCCGCGCAGCGCCTCGACCAGGCCCTCACCGCCGACCACGTCGGCGCGCACCCACTCGGCCCCCGCCGGCCGCGGCCCGCGGCGGGTGCCCCGCGCCAGCAGCCGCAGGTCGTGACCCGCCGCGGCGAGGGCGCGCGAGGTGTGGATGCCGACGAAACCGGTCCCACCGGTGATGGCGATGCGAGCCACGGCCGTCCTCCTGTTGGCGTCGGCAGAGAGTATGGGATGGGGCGTGCCCGTCGGAGCAGCCGCCACCCGGGGCGCTTGCGACCACGAACGGATGTTCGCTATGCTGTCAACCCAGCCTCTCGCCCTCTCCCTTCGCTCCCCTGTCCGAGGCCGGGACCGACGTGGTGAGTGGGTGTGCGGGATGAGAGGAGATGTCGCGTCAGCGCCCTCCGGCAGCACTCGACGAGGTGGTCGGCCGCCTCCAGCGCCGTCACGGTCACGCGGCGGTGCGGTGGGGAGGCGACCCCGTCACCGCCGCGGCGTGGTCGACGGGCATCCCCGTCCTCGACGGGGTGCTTCCCCAGGGCCTCCCCTGCGGCCGGATCTCCGTGCTCACCGGCGAGCGGGGGCGGGCGACGGGACGGCTCACCCTCCTCCAGGCCTTCGCCGCCCGGGCCAGCCGGAGCATGGCGGTGGCCTACGTCGACCTCGCCGGTACCCTCGACCCCGGCTTCCTCGCCGACCTCGGCGCCGACCTCGACGCCTGCTACGTGGTCCGTCCCCCCGGGGGGGCGCTGGGGCCGGGGCTGGCGATGGCCCGGACCCTGGTCGCCGCCGGGGTGCCCTGGCTGGCGGTCGCCCTGGGGAGCGCCGCCGGGCGTGAGCGGGGATGGGAGCACGCCCTCTCCGCGCTGGTGGGCGCGGTCCAGGGGCGGGGGGCGGTGGCCTGCGTCTCCGCGCCCTCGCCACCGGCGGCGCCGCTGGCCCATGCCTCGTCGCTCACCGTCGCCTGTGCGCCGCTGAACTGGCAGCTGGCGCACGGCGACGTCACCGGGCTGCGGGTGCGGCTGACGGTGGTGAAGTCGAAGCTGGGCGGGGTGGGGGAGGAGGCGGCGCTGCTGCTCCGCTATCCCCGCCCCCACGCCGCCGCCGAGGTGGTGGGGCTGCCCGCGGTGGTCGAGGAGCTGCCCGTGCAGCCGGCCGCCGCCGCCGCCGCCGCCGCCACTCCGCTCCCCGCCTCGCCCGCGCTCGCGGGCTGATCCCGGTGCCCCGCATCCTCTGCGCCCACTTCGACCACCTCGGGCTGCTGGCCGCGTGGCAGCGCCACCCCGAGCTGCGCACCGAGGCGGTGATCGTCGGCGGCGCGCCGGTGCTGCGGCTGCCGGTGCTCGCCGCCTCGCCGGCCGCCCGGGCGGCGGGGGTGCGTCCCGGCCAGCCTCTCCGCCAGGCGCAGCAGCTCTGCCCCCAGGCGGTGTTCGTCGACCTCGACGTCGTGGCCGCGGCGCGGCTGCGCGAGGCCGCGCTCGGCGAGCTCTGCGCGGTGGTGCCCTCGGTGGAGATGGGCGACGAGCAGGCCTACGCCGACCTCGGCGGCCACCACGCCCAGCACCCCGGCGAGGCCGCCTGGGCCGCGGCGGCGGCGCGGGCGCTCACCCGGGGGCTGGGGACCGCTCCCGCGGTGGGGGTCGCGGGCTCGCGCTTCACCGCCTGGATGGCGGCGCGGGTGAGCACCCCACGGCACGTCCGCCGGGTCCGCCCCGGCGAGGAGGCGGCCTTCCTGGCGCCGCTGCCGATCGGCCTGCTGCCCGTCGACGCCGCCATCCTGGCCCGGCTCGGCACCCTCGGGCTCGACTGCCTGGGCGCCGTCGCCGCGCTCTCGCCCGCCGACCTCGGCCGCCAGTTCGGTGGCGACGCCGGCCAGGCCATCCACCGCTATGCGCGGGGCGAGGACGAGGCGCCGGTCACCCCCGCCACCGCTCCGCGGACGCTGGTGGAGCGGCTGGTCATCGAGGGCGGTGCCGCCGACCGCGAGCTGCTGAGCCGCTGCGCCGAGCGCACCTGCCGCATCCTCGGCGCCCGGCTGCGCGAGCGCGGCCTGTCGGCGGGGCGGGTCGGCCTCGTCCTCGAGGGCGAGGCGGGGCCGGTGGCGGCGGGCACCCGCGTCCCCCCCGCCCCGGCCGGCTCCGCCACCGAGCTGTGGGCCACGGTGCTCGGGCTGCTCGGCGCCCTCGAGCCCACCGGACCGGTGGCCGGTCTCCGCATCGAGGTGGACGAGCTCTCCACCGCCTCGGGGCGCCAGGTCGAGCTCTGGCGCCGCGGCGACGCCGAGCGCGACGCCGTCGCCAGCGCCGTGGCCCGTCTCCAGGACCGCTTCGGCACCGCCACGGTGGTGCGGCCGCGGCTCACCCTCGACCCCGGCGACGTGCCCGAGCGCCGCTTCACCTGGGAGCCGGCGGCCCCGGTCCCGGTCGTGGTGGCCGGGCGGTCAGGGAGATGACCGAGCTGCTCGACGCGGGGGAGGGGGAGCAGGTGCGCGTCGCCGCCGACGGCAGCCCCACCGCGGTGCGCACCGGCGGGGGGTGGCGGGCGGTCACCGGAACCGTCAACCGCTGGGTCGTGGAGACCGACTGGTGGCGGGTGCCGGTGCGCCGCGAGTACCGCCGCTGCCTGGTGGCCGGGGGCGACTGCCTGGAGCTGTGCCGTGAGCTCGACACCCTCCGCTGGACGGTGGTGCGTCGCTATGACTGAGCCTGACACCGTGCCCCGGGCCGCCGGAGTGCCCCGCCGGGGAGGGGCCGGCGAGGTTCGGCGGCCGGGACACGGCCGGTCGCGTGCTGGCGGGAGTGCTCGTGGAGCGGCGGTCCAGCCCCTCGGGCCGACGGCGGACGGGATGGGGGGTGCAGGGGAAGGGGGTGTGGATGGGGGTGTCCGGCCGGGGCCTCACTCCGCCTCCTCCTCGCTGCGCTCTGTTCGACAGCAAAACGACTGGTACGGAGTATACACGGAAAAGTGGTGATGTCAACCGGCTTCGCCGAGCTCGCCGCCCGCTCCCACTACTCCTTCCTCGACGGCTCCTCGTCGCCCCGCGAGCTGGTCGCCGCCGCTGCCGCCGCCGGGCTCGGGGCGCTCGGGATCTGCGACCGCAACGGCCTCTACGGCGCGGTCGCCCTCGTCCACGCCGCCCGCGCGGCCGGCATCCACCCCGTGATCGGGGTCGAGCTCGACCTCGCCGGCGGCAGCCGGCTGCGCCTCATCGCCCGCAGCTCGCGGGGCTACCGCCAGCTCTGCCGGGCGGTGAGCGCCGCCCAGCTCGCCGGCGAGAAGGGCCAGCCCCGGCTGCGCATCGCCGGTCTCGCGAACCCCGAGCCCGGGCCCGCCCCCGCTCCCCGGCAGCCGCCGCCCCCGGAGCGCCCGGCGGCGCTGCGCACCACCGCCGGGCCCTTCCCCGAGGGCTGGCCGTCGCTGCCCTCCACCCGCCGTCCCGCCACCGGTCCGCCCGCGGTGCTCGACCCCGCGGAGCTCGACGGCTGCACCGTGCTCGCCGGGGGCCCGGAGTCGGAGATCACCGCCGCCCTGCTCCGCGGCGACCGCCGCGGAGCAGGGCACGCCGCCGACCGGCTGCGCGAGGCCTTCGGTCGCGACCGCGTGGTGCTGCTGCTCACCCACCACCTCCATCCCGCCGACGGCTGGCTGGTGGCGGAGACGGCGGCGCTGGCACGGCGCTGCGGGCTGGCGGCGGTGGTCTCGAACACCCCCGTCCACGCCGCCGCGGCGGACAAGCCGCTGCTCGACCTGCTCACCGCCATCCGCCATCGCACCACCCTCGACCGCGCCGCCGCCCACGGCCTGCTGCTGCCCAACGCCGAGCATCGGGTCAAGTCCGAGGTGGAGATGCGCGCCCTGCTCGGCGAGCATCCCGAGGCCTTCGACCATGCCGCCCATGTCGCCGCGCAGTGCAGCGTCGCGCTCGACTTCAGCGACGTGCGCTTCCCCGGCTTCGCGGTGCCCGAGGGCGAGACCCCACTCTCGGCGCTGCGCCGGCTCTGCGAGGAGGCGCTCCCCGGCCGCTACCGCCCCGTGACCGAGCCGGTGCGGGCGCGGCTGCGGCGTGAGCTCGGGGTGATCGAGACCACCGGGCTCGCCGAGTTCTTCCTCATCACCTGGGACATCATGCGGTTCGCCCGCGAGCGCGGCATCCCCGGACAGGGGCGGGGGAGCGCCGCCGACAGCATCGTCGCCTACCTGCTGGGCATCACCCGGGTCGACCCGGTGGAGCACGACCTGCTCTTCGAGCGCTTCCTCCACGAGGACCACCAGGGCACGCCCGACATCGACATCGACTTCTCCACCGAGCACCGCGAGGAGGTGATCCAGTACGTCTACGACCGCTACGGCGCCGAGCGCACCGGCATGGTCGCCAACATCGTCACCTTCCGGCCGCGGATGGCGGTGCGCCAGGTGGGGGCGGCGCTCGACGTCCCCGAGCCGGTGATCGACCGCCTCGCCAAGTCGGTGGGCGCCTGGCACATGGGCAGCGTCGGCGACGTCGTCGCCGCCGCCGGCCTCGACCCCGGGGAGATCACCGAATCGCTGCCCTGGACGCACTTCCTCGACCTGCTGCAGCGCATCGAGGGGTGCCCCCGGCACCTCGGCATCCACGTCGGCGGCATGCTCGTCACCGGGGCGCCGCTGATCGACGTCGCCCCGGTGGAGCGGGCCACCATGCCCGGGCGGGTGGTGGTGCAGTTCAACAAGGACGACGTCGAGGACCTCGGCCTCATCAAGATGGACCTGCTCGGGCTGCGTACCCTGAGCGCCATCAAGGAGTGTCTCGACCATGTCGAGGCCGTCACCGGCGAGCGCCCCGACCTCGACGCGCTGCCCCTCGACGACCCGCGCGTCTACGACGTGATCTGCGCCGCCGACACCATCGGCCTCTTCCAGATCGAGTCGCGCGCCCAGCAGCAGTCGCTCCACCAGTCCCAGCCGCGGGTGTTCAACGACCTCATCGTGCAGGTGGCGATCATCCGGCCCGGCCCCATCCAGGGCAACGCCGTCAACCCCTACCTGCGCCGCCGCCAGGGACTGGAGCCGGTCACCTACCTGGATCCGTCGTTGGAGCCGATCCTGGCCGAAACCCACGGGGTGGTGCTCTACCAGGAGCAGATCCTGCGGATCGTCATGGAGGTGGCCGGCTACAGCGCCGGCGAGGCCGACCGCTTCCGCCGGGCGATGAACCGCCACCGCTCGCGGGTGGAGATGGCCGAGCTCCACGACGAGTTCATCACCCGCTGCGTGGCCCGGGGTATCCCTGCCGAGGTCACCGGGGAGATCTTCAAGGCGGTGGCGGGATTCGCCGTCTACGGCTTCTGCAAGAGCCACGCCGCCGCCTTCGCGCGCACCGCCTACGAGACCGGCTGGCTGCGCCTCCACCATCCCGCCGCCTGGCTCTGCTCGCTGCTCAACGCCCAGCCGATGGGCTTCTACCACCCCTCGGTGCTGGTCGAGGACGGCAAGCGGCATGGCACCTGCACCCTGCCCGTCGACGTGGGCCGCAGCCGGGCGCGCTGCACCCTGGAGTGGGTCGGGGAGGGCGCCCCGCCGGCCGGCGCGGTGGCCGCCGGGCTGGCGCCGGGATGGCGCGTGGAGGAGGGTGCGGTGCGCCGCGACCCGGCGTCGCGACCGCCCACCGCCGGTGAGCGCGCCGCCGTGGCCAGCCGCCGCCGGCCCCGCAGCGGTGGCGGCGGGCTGTCGGACTGGGCGGTGCGGCTCGGCTTCGCCTACGTCCGCGCCCTCGGTCCCGAGGCGCGGGCCCGCTGCGAGGAGGCCGCGGTGGCCGGCGCCGGCTCGGTGGCGGAGTTCTGGCGGCGCACCGGCCTGCCCCGCCCGGCGATGGAGAACCTGGTCATGGTCGGCGCCTTCGACGGGGTCATGCCCGGCCGGCCGCGGCGTGCCCTGCTCTGGGAGCTGCGCGCCGCCGAGGACGGGGTCTCGCGGCGGCCGCGGTCGGCGGCCGCCCCAGGCCCCGGTCCCATCGCCATCACCGGTCCTCCACGGGGTCGCGGCGCGATCGCCGGGCAGCGACCCGGCGACGCCGTGCGCACCGCGCCGCCCGAGCCGCCGCCGCCGCCGCTGCTGATCGCTCCCGCCACCGCACCGCCGCTGCCGCCGATGGACGAGCGCGAGAGCACCGCCGCGCAGTACCGCATCAGCGAGCTGAGCACCGGCCCGCACCTGGTGGCCCACCTGCGCGAGCCGCTGCGCGCCCTCGGCTGCACCCCGCTCGGCGAGGTCGCCGGGCTCGCCGACGGCACCCGGCTGCGGGTCGGCGGCCTGGTGATCGCCCGCCAGGCGCCGATGACCGCGAAGGGGTTCCGCTTCTTCACCCTGGCCGACGAGGGCGGCCACCTCGACCTCATCCTCCGGCCGCCGGTGGTGCGGCGCACCCGCAGCGTCGCCAACTTCCATCCCCTGCTGCTGGTCGACGGGCGGCTGCAGTCGCAGTCGGGCCGGCTCAACCTGATCGTCGAGCAGGTCCGCGCCCTCGACTCCGAGGGACGGCTCATCGATGGCCGCGTCGCCGCCCTCGGCGGTGGCGCCCACCCCGCCGCACCGCGGTCCCAGCACGGCCACACCCGTCCCGTCGCCGGCTGGGAGGCTCCCCCCGCCCACGACTTCCACTAGCCGGAGGTTCGGGTCGGTCGTCAGGGAAGCGCTGGGCGCCGACCCTGAGCTCTACCGCGCTGGGCGGCCGGCGTGGGGGAGGTAGGAGCGGTCGCCGATCCATGGGGCGGGGGGCACGGCGAGCAGCCGCGCCAGCCGGATCAGCGGCGAGGCGTACACGCTGCGGTGGCGGATGAACTCCTCCCACGGAGCGTCGCCGTCGCGCACCCGGTAGCCCACCGCGCGCAGCCGGCGGCGGGCCTCGTCGTAGTCCTCGCGCTCCAGCCAGGGGAGGCCATCGCCGTGGTCGTTGCGGCGGTAGGCCATGTCCTCGACGAGGTGGCCGCCGACCTTCACCATCAGGTGCGCCGGACCGATCGGGCAGTCCTCGAGGGTGGTGAGCACCAGCACCGCCGCGTCCATCACCGCGCCGAATGAGTTGATCCAGGCCTCGTTGTCGTGGCTGGAGCGGAAGTAGAGGAGCACCGGGTAGGCGAGGTGGCTCTCGAGCACGTCGGCGCTCCACACCCGCCACTCGACGAGGGTCCTCTCCAGCTCCTGGGGCATGCGGTACTGGGCACACGCCTCGAGGATCTGCGCCCCCGATGGCGGGGCGCCGGCGAGGGCATCGAGGCTGACCACCGCGGTCTCGCGTCGCTGGAAGGAGGTGAACAGCGAGAAGAGGAAGCTGATCACCACCGCGATCAGGCCCAGGCCGAAGGCGGCCTCGAGGGCCACCAGGGTGCGGACCACCCCGCCGGTGGGCTCGATGTCGGTGACGCCCAGGGAGAGCAGCGACGCGGTGGAGAAGTAGAGGCTGATGCCGAGGTCCTGGGGCGGCGGCCTGAACTGGTGGGCGAGGCCGTTGAACACGAGCGCGAAGCCCACCACGAGGACGCACATCCGCACCCCCAGGAGCACCAGCACGGCGAGCGGCGCGTACACCGCCAGGACCGCCTCGCGGCGGTTCGACTGGGAGAACCGGGTGCCCAGCCACCGCCACACCGTCCACATCCCGCGCAGCAGGGCGAGGCTCGGACTGAGGCGCCCCACCGACGGCCGGGGGAGGACGACGGCGTCGAAGAGGTCGTAGAGGGTGAGGACGGTGATCAGCGCGCCACCCACCACCTGGATGATGTCGGTCCAGCTCACGGTCGGATGCTCGCACGACGCACCGCTCCTGCACCGGCCGGGACGGCGGGGCGGCATGCTTCCGGCCCGTGAGTGCTGGCGTGGTTCTGCAGCTGGTCCTCGACTCGCTGGCGGCGGCGGCGGTGTACGCCACCCTCGGGCTCGCCGTGTACGCCGCTCACGCGGGGTCGGGGGTGCTCCACCTCGCGGCCGGCGACGTCGCCATGGTGGGGGCGGTGGCCGGCGCCGCGCTCGCCGGCCGGGGGGCGCCGGTGGCGGTGGCGGTGCTCCTCGCGCTCGTCCTCGGCGCCCTCGCCAGCGCGGCCCTGGAACGCGGGGTGGTGGCGCGCATCCCGGGCCGGCCGCTGCTCGCCGCCGCCGGGCTGGTGGCGGCCGGGGCGCTGCTGCGCCAGGGGATGGCCGCGCTCTTCCCCCGCGCCGCCTACCCCTTCCCGGCGCCGTCGCAGGTGTGGCGGCTGGGGGACGGGGTGCTGCGCGCCTCCGACCTGACCGCCATCGCGGTGGTCGCAATCGTCGCCGCCGGGGCCGCCGCGGTGATCCGGCGCACCCGGTTCGGGGCCGCGCTGCGGGTGACCGCCGCCGCGCCGGCGGCCGCCGAGGACCTCGGCGTCGACACCTCCCGGCTGCGCCTCGCCGCCTTCGCCGCCGCCGGCGCGCTCGCCGCCCTGGGGGCGGTGGTGGCGTCGGCGCGGGTCGCCCCCGCCCCCGCGGCAGGGGTGCCGCTGGCGCTGCGGGCGGTGGCGGCGGCCGCCGCCGGGGGCCTGTCGTCGCCGCTCTCGGTGGGCGCCGGGGCGCTGCTCATCGGCGGCGTCGAGGTGGTCGCCGGCTACGCCCTCGGCGGCGCCGGCGAGCCGGTCACCGACGCGGTCGCGGTGCTGGTGGTGGCGCTGCGGTGGCGCCGGTGAGGGGACGCCGAGCCGCCGCGCTCACCGTCGCCGCCGCCGCCGCCGCGGCGCCGCTGCCGGCGCTGGTCTCGGTGCCGGTGCTCGCCGACGTCACCGCCGCCGTCGCCATGGCCGGCGCCGCGGCCGGCGCCGCGATCGCGCTGGCGGCGGGGCGCCCCCCGCTGCTCCTCGCCGCGGCGGCCGCGGGTGCGGGGTACGTCTCCGGGCTGATCGCCATCCACGGCGGGGCGGTGCCGCTCGCCGTGCTCGCCGCCACCGCCGCGGGCGCGCTCGCCGCCGCCCTGCTCGGGCTCGCCGGCACCCGGCTCGACGCCGCCGGCTTCCTCGTCCTCGGGCTGCTCGCCGCCGCCGGCGGGGCGGCGGCGGTGGGGGCGGCGCCGGGGCTGAGCGCGGGCGCCCTCGGCCCGCTGCCGCCGCTGTCGCTCCCCCTCCCCGGCGACCGGCTCGCCGTGCTCGGGCCGGCCGGTGGCTACCACCTCGTCCTCGGGGTCGCGGCGCTCAGCGTGGTCGCGGCCGCGGTGCTGCTCGGCCGCGGACCGGGACCGCGCTGGCGGGCGGTGGGCAGCGACCCCGAGCGCGCTGCCGCGGCGTCGCTGCGCCCGGCGGTGGCGCAGGCGTCGGCGCTCGCCGTCGCCGGCGGGCTCGCCGCCCTGGGCGGCGCCCTCGCCGCCCACGCCACCGGGGCGGCCGGGCCCGCCGGCCTCGGCGTCGACGCCGCCGCGCTGCCGCTCCTCGCCGCCCTGCTGGCGGGGCGCTGGGGGCCGGCGGCGGCGGCACTCGCCGCGGTCGGCGCCGGCGTGCTCGGCGGAGCCCTGCTCCCCGCCGCCGGCTGGTCGGGTCCGCCGGAGGGGAGGGCGCTGGGTACCGGCCTGCTCGCCCTCGCCCTGCTGGTCACCCTGCCGCGCCGAAGCCGCCGCGCCCGGCAGGCCCTGCCACCACCCCCGGCCGCCGCCGCGCTCGCCGCCGCCGCGCCCTGGCCGGTCACGGCGCCGGCCGGGGGGCCGCGCGCGCTGGTGGTGCGCGGGCTGCGGGTCACCGCTGCCGGGGGCGGGCCGGTGCTGCTGCCGTCCCTCGACCTCGAGGTCGCCGCCGGCGAGGTGCTGGGGCTGGTCGGGGCCAACGGCGCCGGCAAGAGCAGCACCCTCCGCGCCATCGAGGCCGCGGCCCGGCGGGGCGCGCCCGAGGTGCGGGTGGAGCCCGCCGCCGGGTCGGGACCGGGTCGGGTGGTGCGGCTTCCCCAGGAGGGCGGCGGCTGGCCGGCCTGCACCGTGACCGAGACCCTGACGCTCGCCGCCGCCGCCGGCGGCGGTGGCGGCGACCCCGGCGCCTGGCGCCGCCGCCTCGGGCTCGACGGCTGGGGCGACCGCCCCTGCGCGGAGCTGCCCGCGAGCGCGCGGCGGCTCGTCGAGCTCGCCCGGGTGCTGCTCCTCCGCCCCGCGGTGCTGCTCTGCGACGAGCCCCTCGCCGGCCTCGGCGCTGACCGCGAGGTGGTGATCGCCTGCCTGCGGGCCGCCGCCGCCGCCGGGGTGGCGGTCGTCCTCGCCGACCACGACCAGGCCGCCGTCGCCGCCCTCGCCGGCCGCCGGGTCCGCCTCTCCGGCGGTGTCGCCGCGACCATCCCGGTGACCCCGTGAACGCGCCCGGCGGACTCGAGGTGGTGGGCCTGCGCGCCGTCCGCGACGGGGTGCTGCTGCTCGAGGTGCCCGGCCTGCGGATCGGCGCCGGCGACTGCGCGGTGCTGGTCGCCCCCGGCGGCGCCGGCAAGACCGTGCTCGCCGCGGCGCTCGCCGGTCAGCTGCCCTCGGCGGGCGAGGTGCGCGCCGGCGGCCGAGTCTGCGCCGGCAGCCCCTCGCGGCGCCGCCGCGCCGGGCTCGCCGCGGTGGTGCAGGGACGTCCGCGGCTGGCCGGCTGCAGCGTCGCCGAGGCGCTGGGTCTCGCCGCCACCGGAGCCCGCACCGCCGCCGCCGCCCTCGACGCGCAGCCCGCCCTCGCCGCCCGCGCCGCGCTGCCGGTGGCTCGACTCTCCGGGGGCGAGCACCAGCTGCTCCGCGTCGCCTGCGCCTGGCTGGCCGTCCCCGCCGTGCTCGTGCTCGACGCTCCCACCGACGGTCTCGCCGCCGAGCTCGCCGAGGCGGTGCGCGCCCTCGCCCGCGCCGAGGCGGCCCGCGGCGCCGCGGTGCTCTGGCTCGACCAGCCCGGCGCCGAGCTCCCCGCGCCGCCCTCCCTGGAGATCGCCGCAGGACGGGTCAGGGAGCGGCCGGCCCCGGGAACGGCGTCGTCCCTCCCGGCAGACCGCTGAGGTCGCCGCCGAGGTCGTTGTCGAGCACGGTGTAGGTGGTGGCCGCCGGCGTCCAGGTGAGCTCGGCGTGGTGGTCGCGCTCGGTGAAGTACACCTCGATCCGCGCCGACTCCAGCCCGGAGTAGCCGAGCCCACGGAGCTGGTCGAGGAGGCCGGCGCAGTACGCCTGCTGCCCGGCGTGGCCGCCGGCGAGCAGCGCCCGGATCGCGGACGGGATCTCGGTCGCGATGACCATCGTCGCCTGGCGCGCCTCCGCCCGGGCCGCGGCGACGGCGGCGGGACCGGGATGGTCGACCAGTCCCGCGGCCGCCGGCTCGGTGGAGACGGCCACCTCCCAGTACTCGCCGCGGGCGATCAGCTGGCGCTCGAGGCGGAAGCCGTCGGCGGCGGCGACCGGGTTGTTGCCGTAGCGGTGGTTGTAGCCGAAGGGCGGCAGGGTGGCCGCCGCCGAGGGGCTGGGCGCCGGCGTGACCCGCACGATGCTCGCCTCCTGGCAGCCCGCGAGCAGGCCGGCGGCCGCGGCGCCCAGCAGCGCCCGCCGCCCTCTAATGGAAGTCGGCGAGGAGCTCGTCCGGCGCCGGCAGCGTCGCCGAGAGCGGCTCGTCCCTGACCGGCGCGAAGGTCATGTCGTGGATGGCGGCGATGTAGAGGTCGTCGTCGGCGACGCCCTCGTGGTTGTCGGGGTTGAAGCCGCGGTGGTCGCCGTTGCCGCTGGTCACAGCGGCGGCGGTCATGGCGGCGAGCAGCCCCGGTCCGGGCCGCGCCGACCCGCTCCTCTCGATCGCCGCGGCGAGCACCCGCACCGCGTCGTACGCGAAGAGCGCGCCGTCGGCGGGCTGGCGCAGCTCCCGGCCCCGGCCGTCCCGGACGCCGGCGTCGATGGGCCCGCCCTCGGCGGCGGCGAGGCGGTGCTCGAACTGCCCGAAGGAGACGCTGTCGCTCTCGCTGGTCATCCGCGAGGCGACGAAGGCGAGGCCCTCGGTGGCGGACCCGGCGACCCTGCGCACCGACGGGTTCTCGCCGGCGGGCCCGCTGAAGACGGGGAGCGAGGCGCCGGCGGCGTGGAGCGCCTGCAGGGCCCGTGCGGTCACCGCCGGGGAGGCCCAGATCGCCACCGCGGCGGGATGGCCGTCGAGCAGGCCGCGGATCTCGGCGTCCACGGTGGGCAGCGCCGCCGCCACCTCGCGGCTGGCGGTCACCCGCACCTGGGCGGTGGCCAGCGCCTCCTCGAGGCGGCGGGCGCCGTCGCGGCCATCCTCGCCGTCGTCGTGGACGATGGCCACGCTCGCCGCCCTCCGGGCGACGTACCCGCCGAGCACGGTGGCCGCGGCGTCGTTGGCGATGCCCAGGCGGAAGAGGCTGGGACGGCCCTTCATCAGCTCGGAGGCGCCCTCGGCGATGACGATCTCCGGCACTCCGGCGGCCCGGCCGGCGGCGGCGCTGAGGGGCGCGCCGGCGCCGTCCTCGACCACCCCGACCGCGCCCGCGGCGATCGCGGAGCGGGTGTTCGCGGCCGCCCGCTGGGGGTCGGAGGCGCCGTCGTAGATGCGCAGCCGCAGCGGGTGCGCGCCTCCCCCGACGTGAACGCCGCCGCCGCGGTTCAGCTCCTTCATCGCCAGGTCGGCGCCCTGGCGCATGTACTCGGCGGTGGCGGCGTCGGAGGACGACGGCAGGTTCAGCGCCACCAGCAGCGAGGCCGGCGGTACGGCCCCACCGCCGCCGCATCCGGCGAGCCCTCCGAGGCCGAGGAGCAGGGCCGAGACCGCGGCCGGGAAACGGAGGTTCATCGGGGGGTGGCCTTCCTGAGGATGCGGCAGCTCACTGACAGAACTGGACAACGCCAATCATACGAGCGGCATACTGGGCGCTCGGGGCGGCACCGCCGGCCACCATGGGGGAGTTCTTCGGTTGATCGCCGTGCTCTTCGGACCGCCCGGCAGCGGCAAGGGAACCCAGGCGGCCTTCATCACCCGCGACTTCGACATGGCCCACGTGTCCACCGGCGACATGCTGCGTGCCGAGGCGGCCACCGGGAGCCCGCTGGGCCGCGAGGTCGCTCCGCTGATGGCGGCGGGCAAGCTGGTCCCCGACGATCTGATCGTCCGGGTGATCGCCGAGCGGCTGGGGCACGACGACGTCCGCAAGGGTGTGATCCTCGACGGCTTCCCCCGGACGGTCGCCCAGGCCCGGGCGCTCGACACCATGCTCAAGAGCAAGGGAAGGGACGTGGGGCTGATCCTGTCCCTCGACGTCCCCGTCGACGACCTGGTCGAGCGCCTGCTCGGCCGCGCCCGGGAGCAGGGCCGCGTCGACGACACCGCCGAGGTGATCCGCGAGCGCATGCACGAGTACCAGCGGAAGACCGCGCCGGTGCTGGACCACTACCGGAGGAGCGGTGCCCGGGTGGCCACCGTCGACGGCGTCGGCAGCATCGACGAGGTGCGAGGGCGGGTGAGCGAGGAGGTCGCCGGCGCGCTCGGCCGGGCCGGCGACCGCGAGGCGATGCGGAGGGTGGCCGATGGCGCATGAGGTGCGTGGCGTGGTCGCCCGGTCGAAGGGCGCGCCGGTGACGGTGGAGACCATCCTGGTGCCCGACCCGGGCCCCGGGGAGGTGCTGGTGCGGCCGCAGGCCTGCGGCGTCTGCCACACCGACCTGCACTACCGCGAGGGCGCCATCGAGGACGCCTTCCCCTTCCTCCTCGGCCACGAGGCCGCGGGGACGGTGGAGGCGGTGGGCGAGGGGGTCACCGGGGTGGCTCCCGGCGACTACGTGATCGTCGCCTGGCGCTCGCCCTGCGGCAGCTGCCGGTCCTGCCGGCGCGGCCGTCCCTGGTACTGCTTCTCCAGCCGCAACGCCGCCCAGCCGGTGACCCTCACCGACGGCACCCCGCTGAAGGCGGCGATCGGCATCGGCGCCTTCGCCGAGCTCTGCCTGGTCGACGCCGGGCAGGCGGTGAAGGTCGACCCGAGGGCGCGTCCCGAGGCCGCCGGCCTGGTGGGCTGCGGGATCATGGCCGGCTTCGGCGCCGCGGTGAACACCGGCGGGGTGACCCGGGGCGACACCGTGGCCGTCTTCGGCTGCGGGGGCGTGGGTGACGCCGCGATCGCCGCCTCACGGCTCGCCGGGGCGCGGCGGATCGTCGCCGTCGACGTCGACGACCGCAAGCTCGGGTGGGCCCGCGACTTCGGCGCCACCGACACCGTCAACGCCCGCACCCAGGACCCGGTGGAGGCGATCCGCGCCCTCACCGAGGGTCACGGCGTCGACGTCGCCATCGACGCGGTGGGCTCGCCCCAGACCTTCACGCAGGCCTTCTACAGCCGCGACCACGCCGGCACCGTGGTGATGGTGGGCGTGCCCGACCCGGCGATGCGCCTCGAGCTGCCGCTGATCGAGGTGTTCGGCCGCGGCGGTGCGGTGAAGTCGTCCTGGTACGGCGACTGCCTGCCCAGCCGCGACTTCCCCATCCTCACCGACCTCTACCTGCGCGGGCAGCTCGACCTCGACCGCTTCGTGACCGAGACGATCCCGCTCGAGGGGGTGGAGGACGCCTTCGCCAAGATGGGACGGGGCGAGGTGCTCCGCTCCGTGGTGGTGCTGTAGGGGGGCTGGGGAGCCCTCTCAGCCGCCGGTGGTCCCGGCCAGCCCGGCGGGGGTGCGCTCCCAGCGCAGCCGCCGCCGGGCGCGCTCCCAGGTGGGGTGGTGCTCGACCCCCGGGAGCAGGTGGAACACGTTCTCGCGGCCGCCGACCACCAGGCAGTGCTTGCCCAGCGCATAGGCCATGCCGAACTCGACGTGGCGGCCGCCGCGGGTGCCCGCGGTCGACCCCGGCGGCTCGGTGAACAGGATCAACACGTCGGCGGCGCGCAGGTCGGCCCAGTCGTCGACGGCGAAGCGGGCCGCCTCCGGGGGGGTCTCGCGGCGCTCCTCGAGGGCGGTCGCGGCGGCGAGGGTGGCGGCGTCCCACTGCTGGTCGCCGAGCAGCCAGCGGCTGGTGACGGTGTGCCCGTCGGCGGTGAGCTCGCCGGCGCGGGCCAGCAGCTCCTCACGCCGGCCGTAGCGAGCGGCCAGATAGACGCGGCTCATCGCGACCTCCGTTGTCACCGTGCGGCTGCCGCCCGGCAGCGCACGAACAAGTGTACGAGAGTCCCGATGGCTCCCGCGGCCGCGATCGCGGTGGATTCAGCCGGCGCCGAACCGTGGCGGGCCCCCCGGCGACCGCCTACAATCCGCGGCTTCACCGCACGAGGAGGGAACGCAGGGTGCTCTGGGGGAGACCGTTCGCCGTCGCCGCCGCGCTTCTTCTCGCCGCCGCCGCCGGCTGCGGCAGCCCTCCCTCCGGGGGCGCGGCCACCCAGCGGGCCTCGGCGCAGCTGATCAACGTTCCCGACGGCACCGCGGACGTGGAGTACGACCCGGGGGCGCGAACCCTCACCCTCGCCGTCCACGTCACCGGCGTGATGGCCGGCGAGGAGCTCGCGGCGCGGATCCGCCGGGGCGGCTGCGGCGGGCCCGCCGGCGACGTCCTCGACACCCTCGGCCCCACCGCCGCCGACGCCCACGGGGTGGTCGACGCGATCGCTCGGGTGCCGGGGGTCGAGGCGGTGCCCACCACCGCGGCGCTGGAGTTCATCCCCCTGGAGGCGGCCACCGGGGCGGCCTCGGCCCCGCTCTTCTGCGGCGACCTGTCCGGGCAGACCGGGATGGTCCGCCTCGTCCCCGGCGCCACCCCCCAGGCCGGCCCCGCCGGCACCGCCGCGCTCGCCGTCGACATCGCGGCGCACACCCTCAACGTCCGGCTGGTGGTCCAGGGCCTGGTGCCCGGCTCCTGGCACCCCGCCAACATCCACGACGGCAGCTGCGCGGCGCAGGGGCCGATGGTCCTCACCCTGCCCAGCGTCCAGGCCGACGCCAGGGGCCGCGCCGTGCTCCACGCCACCCTGAGCGGCGTGGACCGGCTCGGCCGCTGGTACGTGAACATCCACCGCGGCCCGGACATGACCGGGGACGGCGCCGCCCCGCTCAGCTGTGGCGACGTCACCCGCGGCTGACCCAGGCCGCGGTGCCGCCAGGATGGGCGCCGGCGGTGACTGCGGCGATCCTCAGCCGCGGCCGGCTACGGGTGCAGGTGCAGGAGCGACAGGACCACGAGGAGGGCGGCGGCGAACATGATCAGGGCGAGGCAGAGCCTCAGGGCGGGGGCGCGGTCGTCACCCTCGGCGAGGGCGAGGCGGGTCGAGGAGACGGGCTCGCCGGCGCGGGGGCCGAAGGGGACGAGGAGGCTGGCCGGTCCCAGCGCCACCGCCGGGACGGTGGCGACCATCCGGCGCGCGGGTCGCGGAGGGCGGGCGAGGGCGAGCACCCGGTGGCAGTCGGCGCAGACCAGGTTGCCGGCGCGATTCCACGGACAGCCGCAGCCACGGCAGGTTCGAAACCTCACCCGGCCAGCGTACGCCCCGCCCGGTTGCGGGTCGGCGGACGGGGTCCTCACAGTGCGGTGACGGCCGCCCGCGCGGCCGGGGCCCCGGGCCCGTACCATCCCCCGGACATGACAGCGCCCGCCGCGATCACCCAGCTCGTCCCCGACCGGCTGGCGGCCGTGGCCGACCGCCGCCGCATCGGCGTCATCCCCGTCCGCGGGGTGATCGGCGGGGCGGTCCGCACCCAGGAGATGCAGCGCCTGCTGCACAAGGCGGCCGACAGCGAGCGCATCCGCAGCGTGCTCCTCGACATCGACTCGCCGGGGGGCGGGGCGATCGCCTCCGAGCAACTCTACGTCTCGGTGCGCCGCCTCGCCGAGCGCAAGCCGGTGGTGGCGTGGTTCCGCGGCACCGGCGCCTCCGGTGCCTACTTCCTCGCCTGCGGCGCCACCCGCATCCTCTCCTTCCCGGGCGCTGTGGTCGGCTCCATCGGGGTGATCAACGCCCGCCCCATCCTCGTCGACACCCTCAAGCGCATCGGCGCCCAGATGCTGATCACCAAGACCGGGCCGTTCAAGGACCTGGGGGCGCCCTGGCGCCAGCCCACCGACGAGGACCGGGCCAAGGAGCAGGAGCTGGTCGACGCCATCTTCCGCCGCTTCACCGCGGCGGTGAGCACCGCCCGCCAGCTCGACGGCGAGCGGCTGGCGCGGGTCACCACCGGCGAGGTGTGGCTCGGCGAGCAGGCCCTCGACCTCGGCCTCGTCGACGCCACCGCCGACGAGGAGGAGGCGCTGGACGAGGCGCAGCGGCTCGGCGGTCTGCCCCACCGGAGGACGCAGCGCCTGGAGCGGCGCCGCCCGGTGCTCCAGAGGCTGGGCGTGCCCGGCGCGGGGATGGGGCCGCCGAGCCTGCGGTGGATCACCGAGCTCGAGGGCTGGCTCGCCTCTCCACGGCTGTAGGAGGCGTCGTCCCTACCGGCGGCGGAGCACCAGCACCGTGGCCGCCGACACCAGCACCACCGCGACCACCACGGCGGCGACGATCAGCCCAGCTCCACCGCTGCTGGTCGCGGCCGGGGCGCCGGCCGGCGCCACCAGGGCCACGTCGCCGAGGGTGGTGAGGTTGGCGGCGTAGCTGTCCGGTGAGCTGCTGCCGAGCGGGGTGGTGTCGGCGCGGTTCCAGGCGGTGCCGTCCCAGACCTCGAGGGTGGGGTTGGCCACGCCCGAGGGGCCCCGGAGCACCACCGTGACCTGCTGGCCGGCCTTGAGCGGCAGCGGGGCGCCCCCGGGGACGCCGGTGACCGCGAAGCGGTAGACGTTGCCGGCGATGACGCCTCCGGTGGGGGCGACCGCCGGGGGGTCGACCGGGGCGATGGTGACCCGCACCCCGGTGGCGCCGGGAGGCACGGCGAACGCCCCCTGGGCGGCGAGCAGCTGCGCCTGCGCGGGCTGTTCCTCGGTGGTGTCGGCCATCGCCGGGCTCTGCCCCGCCTCGAGCTTGAGGGTGGCGTCGATGGTCCCCGGCGCCTTGGTGTTGGTGAGTCCCGCCGGCGGGTGGAGGTAGCGGTAGGGCTCGGCGACGATCGGACCGCCGTCGTAGAGGGGCGGCGCCGAGCGCGGGCCCACGCTCCACGCCAGGGCGAGCAGGGTCGCGCCGGCGGCCAGGGTCGCGGCCGCCCGCCGTCGCCCGGTCATCGCAGCCACCAGGCGACCATGTCGGCGAGGGCGTGGGCGGTGGCGGGGGCGGCGATCCCCCCGGTGGCCAGCCGCAGGCCGCCGAGCCAGACCCCGACGGCGAGGTCGAGGGGCACCGCCTGCCAGCCGTACAGGGGGACGTGGAGGAGCGCGAAGGCGACGGCGGCGACGGCGACGGCGGCGAGCTCGCCCGCCCAGGGCGCGACCGCGTCGATGAGCACGCCGCGGAGCAGCGCCTCCTCGGCGACGGAGATGAGCACGGTGACCGCAGCCCAGGTGGGGAGCATGCCGATCGGCGCCGGTCCCAGCACCAGGGTGCGGCCGGCGACGTGGAGCAGCACCGGGGCCGCGCAGAGCACCGCCGCCCCGGCCACGCCGGCGGCGAGGGCACGGGGACGGGGCCACGCCGGCCGCCATCCCGCCGCCGCGGCGGTGGCCAGCAGCAGCACCGCGAAGAGCGCCCCGGCCTGGGTGGTTCCCAGCCCCGCGGCGACGCGGAGGGTCATGGCCGCGGCCAGGCCGCCGAGCAGCAGGAGGCTGCGGGCGGGCCCCTCGGGGAGCGAGCGGGCGCTGATCACTGCGCCGGCGGCACCAGCTCGGCCCGGCCGGTGGCGTACACCGCCGGCCAGACCACGACGCTGTGGCGCACCGCCTGCCACTGCCAGATCACCGCGGCGGCGCGGAGGTTCTGGCCGAGCCGGTCGGAATCGGTGGAGAAGCGCAGCCCCGCCCCGTTGGGCAGCGAGCCCTCGGGCAGGTCGGAGGCGCGCGCCGCGGCGGCGATGTGGGCGGCGTCGAGCCCGCCGCTCCGCGCCGCCCGCGGGAGGACGTCGTGGAAGAGCGCCCAGGCGGCGGTGAACCCGCTCAGCCCCTCCTCGGTGGGCGCCCCGCCGAGCCGCTTCGTCCACGCCGCGGCCAGGCGGGCGTACAGCGCCCGCCCCTCCGGCCGGAGCGTCGCCGGGTCGAAGCCGCCGCCGGGGCGGTCGGAGGCGAACACGCCGACCGCGGCGGGGCCGAGCAGCTCGCCGAAGTCGGGAAGGCACTGGGCCATGGTCGAGCCGATGAAGGCGGCGACCCGGACATCCGCGGCCAGCATCGCCTTGCGGAAGGCGACCCCGTCGGGGATGTGGGAGGCGAGGATGAGGATGTCGGGGTGGGCGGCCCTGAGCGCGGCGATCACCGGCTCGAAGTGCGGCGCCCCGGGGAAGTAGGTGCCGGTGCTGACCACCTGCATCCCCGCCGCCCGCACCGTGGCGGCGGCGGCGTCGGCGACCGAGTGGGCGTAGTCGTCGTCGGCGACCACCAGCGAGACCCGGAGCGACCCGGCGGGCCGGCCGATCATCGGCGCCAGCTGGGTGGCCGCGAAGCGCCCGGAGTTGTCGCCGAGGTTGGAGCCGGTGGCGCCGACCCGGAAGACCCGGTCGAGCCCGCGACCGGTGAGCCGGTCGGCCACCGCGCCCGCCTCCCAGTACACCATCCCCGCGCTCGAGGTGGCGTAGCTCACCGGCATCGAGAGGTCGGAGCTGTAGGCGCCCAGCACCACCGGCACGCCGTCGCGGCGCAGCTCCTCGGCCCGCTCCGGGCCGACGTCGCGGCCGGGCAGGTCGCGGAGGTCGAGCTGGATCTGCCGCCCGGCGACGCCGCCGTCGGCGTTGACCAGGTCTCGGGCGATCTCGACGCCGGTGAGCTCCTCGCGCGCGTATCCACCCGACTGCGGACCGGTCATCGGGAAGACGGCGCCGATGCGCAGCGGGTCGGCGCCGCTCCCGCAGGCGCCGAGCAGCAGCGGCAGCAGCACCACGGCCACGGTGGCGGCGGCGGCGGATCGCAGACGTGCGCGCATCGGCGGAGACCTCCTGGAGTGGGGGAGAGGCGGCGGGGATGATGGCAGGTCAGCGCCCGGGGGGAGCGGCGACCGGCAGCGGGCCGTCGATGCCCGCGAGGGCGGTGACCAGGCCGTCCACCGCCCGGGTGGCGGTCTCGAGCGCCTGGTCGTCGAAGCCGCTGGTCGCCCGGCGCTCGCACACCACCACGGCCAGCACCTCGCCGTCGCGCACCACCGGGAGCAGCAGGGTGGAGCTCATCTCGATGTTGGTGCGCCGCTGGGGCCGGTGGGAGGCGGACTCGGTCCAGAGCGCGGGGCGCTGCCCGGCCACCACCCGGGCGAGCAGGGCGCCGGGCACGGCCCCGCCGCCGGCATGGGGGCCGGCGGGGAGGAGGTAGGCGCGGTCGGCGCTCACCGCCGCGGCGAGCTCGGCGAGGGCGGCCTGGACGCCGCGGTTCACGGCGACGTCGGTCCACGCCGACGGGCGGCGCTGCACCACCCGGAGGTTCAGGGCCGCGTTCGCCGCCATCGCCACCAGCGCCGCCACGGCCCCGGCGGCGTCCGCCGGCCGGCCGGTCTCGACCAGGATCGCGTAGCTCGAGTACATCAGCGCCCCGGACAGCGCCGCGCCGCGCAGGTAGGAGGCGAGGCCCTCGCCGCCGGCGCGGCGGCGCCGGTCGGAGTAGGTCCAGAGGCGGTTGAAGGTGGTGTTCCAGGCCAGCGCCACCGCGTAGGCGGGCACCACCGCGAGCAGCGGATGCACACCCACCGGGCCGCTGAGGAGGGCGAGCAGCGGCAGGAAGACGAGCAGCCCGCTGATCCCCACCAGGCCGAACTTCCAGCGCCGTGCCGACCCCTTGACGTCGAGGAAGAGCGAGCGGAGGTGGCGGAGGTAGAGGAGGCCCTGGCGGGCGCTGGCCTTGCTGGTGCCCCGCTCCCGGGGCATGAACCGCAGGGGCACGTCCACCACCCGCACCTCGCGGGGCAGCAGCACCAGCAGCTCGAGCAGGATCTTGAAGCCCACCGGCCGGAACTCGATGCCGTCGGCGAGGGCGCGGCGGCAGAGGAAGAACCCGGAGAGCGGGTCGGTGCTGCGCCGCGCCTCGGTGAAGAGGCTGCGCGCCACCGCGGTGGCCCCGCGGCTGACCAGCCGCCGGGTGGCGCCGTCGAGGCCTCCCCGCGACCCGCCCTCGACGTAGCGGCTGGCGACCACCAGGTCGGCCCCGGCGGTGGCCGCCTCGAGCATCGCGGGGATGACCTCCGGGGGATGCTGGAGATCCGCGTCCATGACGCAGACGAAGCTGCCGGTGGCGAGGCGGAGGCCGGCGACGACCGCGGTGCTCAGGCCGCCGGAGCGCTCGGCGCCCTGGCGCAGCAGGCAGCGGACCGACCCGCCGGAGCCGCCGGCGAGGGCCTCGAGCTGCGCCGGGGTGCCGTCGTCGCTGTCGTCGACGAAGCACAGCTCGGCGGCGATGCCCTCGAGCGCGGAGCGCAACCGCTCGACCAGGACGGGGAGGTTGGCCGCCTCGTTGCGGGTGGGGATGACCACGCTGAGCAGCGGCGTCGTGGGCATGGCCGGCAGCATACGGCGCCCGGCGGCCGCGATCCCGGCAGGCCCGGCACTCGACACCGTTCCGTGACGCATCGGGTTGGAGGGTCACCTATACTCAGCCTGCACCCCGGGGGATGGCGTGGCCGTGGTGCGCCAGCGAGAGCAGCACCGCCCGCCTTCGGGCCGGCTGGAAGTCGATGCAAAAGACGGTTCCGTGGTAGCCCGTGCACGCCAGGGCCTCACCACGCTCGGCGAGCAGTCGATCCTCCTCGCGCAGGCGGTCCGGGGGATCTTCAGCCGGCCCTTCTACGTCGCCGAGTTCCTCGAGCAGTGCCGGTTCATCATGACCGTCTGCTTCGTGCCGCTCCTGCTCACGGGCTTCGGCTGGGGCGCCATCGTCGCCCTCGAGGCGGGCACCTTCTTCAAGATCGCGAGCGCCGACTACCGGGTGGGCGGCTTCATGGTTCTCGCCAACGTCCGCGAGTTCGCCCCGGTCGCCACCGGGCTGATGGTGGCCGCGGTGGCGGGCACCGCGATCACCGCCGACCTCGGCGCCCGGAAGGTGCGCGACGAGCTCGAGGCGCTCTCGGTGATGGGGATCAGCAACATCGCCTTCATCGTGGTGCCGCGCTTCGCCGCGATGACGCTGATGACCGCCCTCTACAACATCCCGATGATCGCCTTCACCTGCCTCAGCGGGTACCTCGCCTCGGTGCACCTGGTCGGCGTCAACCCCGGCGCCTTCCTCAGCACCTTCTTCACCGAGGGCACCCTCCAGGACCTCTACGGCGGCGAGATCAAATGCATGATCTTCGGAGTCCTGGTCTCGATCATCTGCTGTTACAAGGGCATCACCGCCCGGGGCGGCGCCGAGGGGGTGGCGCGAGCGGTCCACCAGGCGGTGGTCGCGTCCTTCATCAGCATCCAGGTCTTCGAGTACCTGTACACGCCGACGGTGCTCGCCCTCTTCCATTCGAGCAACGTGCTGCGGTGATGAGGAGCTGATGGCCGTCGCCGCCCTGTCCCGCGTCCGCGGCTGGACCCGCACCCTCGGCGAGGTCGTCCAGTTCGCATTCGTGACCTTCATCCAGATCCCGCAGGCGCTGCGGTACATGCGCGAGGTGTGGTGGTACGCGGCGTTCATCGCCATCGGCTCCACCCCGGTCGCGCTGGTGCTCACCACCGCCACCGGCGCCGAGTGCAGCGTCGAGGCCTACTACTCGCTCTCCCAGATCGGCGCCCTGACCCTCACCGGGGTCTTCAACGCCATCTGCGACACCCGCGAGATCACTCCGCTCTTCTTCGGCTTCGCCATCGGCGCCAAGGTGGGCTGCGGCCTTGTCGCGGAGCTCGGCACCATGCGGGTCAACGAGGAGATCGACGCCCTCGAGATCATGAGCATTCCCACCCGGGTCTACCTGGTGAGCGTGCGCATGCTCGCCTGCTTCATCGTCCTCCCGTTCATGTACCTGCTGTCGCTGGCGGTGTCGTACCTGGGGTCGTACCTGGTCCAGCACTTCCAGATCCGCCAGGTGTCCGACGGGGTGTACTTCGACTACTTCTGGCGCTTCCTCAACACCCAGGACCTGGTCTTCTCGATGACCAAGGCGGTGGTCTTCGCCATCCTCATCGTCAGCGTCGCCGTCTACTACGGGTATAACGTGACCGGGGGTGCGGTGGGCATCGGCCGGGCGGTGGCCAAGACGATGGCGACCGCCCTGGTGATGGTGGTGGTGGTGAACGCCGTGCTCACCCAGGTCTTCTGGGGGAACAACCCCAACCTTCCGATCCAGATCTGACGAGGCGACTGCAAGCGATGACCTCCTTCCAGGTTCCCCCGGCCGGGGTGGCGACGCCGGCGGGTGGCCGGCTGAACCAGCCGGGCACCAACCAGTCGGTGTCCACCTGGAACATGGACCCGGTCATCGAGCTCAAGGACCTGCGCAAGGCCTTCGGCTCCTTCAAGGTCCTCGACGGGGTCACCTGCCGCATCCCCCGGGGCGGGGTGACCGCGCTGATGGGCCCGTCGGGGACGGGGAAGAGCGTCAGCCTGCGCCACATCGTCGGCCTGCTGATGCCCGACGCCGGCGACATCGTGGTCGACGGCAGGTCGGTCCCCCACCTGAGGGAGAAGGAGATCCTGGAGCTGCGTCGTTCCATCGGTATGCTCTTCCAGGACGGCGCCCTCTTCTCGTCGATGAACCTCTACGACAACGTCGCCTTCCCCCTCCGCCAGCACACCAAGATGGGGGAGGCCCAGATTCGCGAGACCGTCATCGCGCGTCTCAGCGAGGTGGGCCTGGCGGGCGCCGAGAAGCGGATGCCCAACGAGCTCAGCGGCGGCATGCGCAAGCGCGCGGGCTTCGCCCGGGCGCTGGTCATGGAGCCCAAGATCCTGCTCGTCGACGAGCCCGACTCCGGCCTCGACCCGGTGCGCACCACGCTGCTCTGCGACCTCATCAAGGAGATCGCCACCAAGTACCAGGCGACCGTGGTGGTGGTCACCCACAACGTCTTCGCGGTGCAGCGCATGGCCGACTACGTCGGCATCCTCTACAAGGGGAAGATGCGCCATTTCGGCACCCGGGAGGAGATCGAGCAGTCTCCCGACGAGTTCGTCCGGCAGTTCTTCACCGCCGACTCCGAAGGCCCCCTGGGGATGGACTGAGGCAGCTCGAGAAGATGTCCCGCCGTCCCCTCGCCGCCGGTCTCGCCGTCGCCGCGCTCATCGCGGTTGTGCTGGTCGTCGCCCTCGCCGCCCCCGGGCTGGCGGGGCGGCCGGCGCACCGGGTCTCCATCACCTACCCCCAGTCGGCGTCGGGGCTGGTGGCGGGGAGCGACGTGCTCGAGGCGGGCGCCCGGGTGGGCAGTGTGAGCAGCATCGAGCCCACCGCCGAGGGCCACGCCCGCATCGTGGTCGAGGTCGCCGACGCCAGCTGGCCGCTCCACCGCGGAGTGACCGCCGGGATCCGGCCGCGGTCGCTGCTCGGCGAGAAGTACATCGACCTCCAGGACGGCCCCGCCAGCGCCCCCGCCTACGACGCCTCCCAGCCGCTGCAGGCGAGCGCCAGCGCGGTGCCGGTGGAGCTCGACACCTTCCTCAACAGCCTCGACACCACCACCCGTGCCGCCGCGCGCAGCCTGATCAACGACCTCGGCGCGGGGCTCGCCGGCACCGGCGCCGACCTCAACCAGGCGATCGCCGCCGCCCACGCCAACCTCGACAACCTCGCGACCACGGGGAAGACGCTCAACCAGCGCGACGCCGACCTCGACCGCATCCTCGTCGGCCTCGACGGGGTGCTGGGCAAGCTCACCCAGAACGACCAGATCACCCAGCTGCAGCAGCTGATCACCAACGGGCAGAGGACCCTGAACGCGGTGGAGGCGGAGCGGCAGGCGTTCAGCCGCCAGTTCGTCGACAGCCAGGCGGTGCTCACCGACCTCAACGCCGCCATCGACCCCGCGGTGGCGAGCATCCGCGACCTCATCCAGCGGGCGCCGAGCCTGGTGAACGGGCTGCAGAGCGAGGCCGGGCTGCTCGCCCAGATCGGCACCAGCTTCTCCGACGGCACCCTGCAGGCCTTCGAGCAGTCGCTGCTGCGGGGCCCGACCTCGACCGGCGGCGCGCTGGAGTCGGTGCCCCCGGGCACCACCCCGCTCGGCACCGGGCTGCCGATCTTCCGCATCTGCCTGATCACCCCCACCCCGGGCTCGTGCACCGGCAACGGCTACACCCCGGCGGCGACCAGGCCGGCGGCATGGATGGACGGTGGCGGCGCCGGCGAGCTGGTCACCCTCGCGGGGTTCATCGGCGCATGAGAAGCCGCTGGAACCTGCCGATCACCGCTCTGTACCTGGGCTTCTGCAGCCTGGTGCTGTTCTCCATCGTGGCCAGCATCGGCATCAGCTGGCCGTGGCAGCACCCCTACCGGGTCACCGCGGTATTCTCGAGCGGCGACGGCATCCTCCCCAAGAACGAGGTCTACGTCGACGGCGTCCGGGTGGGGCGGGTCGACGACGTCCAGGCGGTGGGCGGCCAGGCGCGGGTGAGCATGACCATCGACGACAGCAATGCCCTTCCCCTCCACCGCGACAGCGGTGCCGAGGTGCGCAAGAAGAACCTGCTCAACGAGACCTACGTCGAGCTCTCCCGCGGCAGCGCCGCCAGCGGGGAGATGGCCTCGGGCGGGCAGATCGCGGTCGAGCACACCCTGACCCCGGTGGCCATCGACCAGGTGCTCGCCATCCTCGACCCCCAGACCCGCGACCGCCTCCAGCTGCTGCTGGGCAGCGCCGGCCAGGCGCTCGCCGGGCGCGGAACCGACCTCAACGCCGAGGCGAGCAGCACCAACCGGCTGCTGGGCTCGCTGAACGGTCCCGCCGCCGTGCTCACCACCCGGCGCCAGCAGCTGCAGGACGTGGTGGTCGAGCTGCAGAAGCTCTACACCACCCTCGCCGGCCAGCGCGACCAGGTCCGCGACGAGTTCGGCACCTTCAACCAGGTGATGGCTCAGCTCGCCGCCCAGGAGCAGCAGATCGGCGGCACCGTGCAGCAGGCCGACCTGCTCCTCCAGAACCTCGACGTGCTGGTGAGCGGGCAGGCGCCGAACCTGCAGAGCACGCTGCGGACGCTGCCCGGGGCGCTGGCGAACACCGCCGGCTTCCTCGACCAGACCAACCGGGTGCTGAGCGGGATCTACCCGTTCCGCGACCAGATCCACGACGTCTTCCCGAACCTCGCCACCTCGTTCGCGGACACCGATCCCAACGCCCCCGACCCGCTGTCGCCCGACGGCAAGCAGCACCTCTGGTCGATCTACGCCGTGAGCTGCTTCACCACCTGCAGCTCCACCGGCACCAGCACCGCCACCCCCGCTGCGAGCGCGCCGCCGCCCGCCGCCCCCAACGACATCTGGGCGGCGGTGATGGGAGACACCCCGTGAGCCGCCGCCGGTCGATCGTGAACGCCGTCATGGTGCTGCTCTTCGCCGCGGTGTGCATCGGCGCCATGGAGTTCCTGGCGCTGAACATCGGCCAGCCGAACCCGCTCAGCGCCGGCTACCGGGTGCGCGCCGTCTTCGCCGACGCCGACGGGGTGCCCACGGCCGCCGACGTGCGCGTCGCCGGGGTGCAGGTCGGCAGGGTCACCGCCGTCGAGCGCGACGCCGCCCATCCCAACGCCACCGTGGTGACCATGGTGATCAGCGACTCGCGGGCGGTGCCGGTGTACTCGAACGGCACCGCCAAGGTGCGGCCGAAGACGCTGCTCGGCGAGAAGTACGTCGACCTCGTGCCCGGCGACCGCCGCGGCGAGGAGCTGGCCAGCAACAGCACCCTGCCGGAGAGCAGCACCACCACCACGGTGGAGGCCGACCAGATCTTCAACGCCTTCGACGCCCGGACCCGCGAGGAGCAGCGGCTGGTGCTGCAGGCGCTCGACGCCGCCACCCAGCACCGCGCCGGCGACCTGCAGGCGATCATCCCTCAGCTCCAGCAGGGGGTGGCCAACCTCGTCCCGGTGGCGCAGGTCTACGAGAAGGACAACCCCGAGATGGGCCGCATCCTCACCAACCTGGCGACGCTGATGGGCACCCTCGGCGACGAGCACCAGCAGCTCGCCGGGCTGCTCGCCAACGGCAACGTCGCCCTCGGGGCGATCGCCCAGCGCGACCAGTCGCTGATCACCACCCTGCGCGAGGCCTCGAACGTCGCCGCCGAGCTGAACGCGGCGGCGGCGCCCACCGTCGACGCCCAGCGCCAGGCGCTGGCGAAGCTCGCCCCCGCGCTCGGCGCCGAGCGTGGCTTCCTGGGGCAGGTGGTCGACCCCAACGCGGGCTGCCCGGGCAAGCCCAACTGCGGCATCGACGAGGTGTTCACCGGAACCCTGCTCGGCCAGCTGAACTACCCCAACGACCAGCTCACCATCACCACCCCGACCGGGCTGAAGGTGACCCAGCAGTGGGCCTCGCTCTTCACCCCGCCGGCCGGCCAGCACTCCGCCCTGAACATCGACCTCTCCTTCCACTGCGACACCCTGCAGACCACCCTGAGCCCGGTGCTCGGCCTGCTCGGGCTGCAGGGCGCCATCGGCACGATCTGCCCGCAGCTCACCGGCCAGGGGGCCGCGACCCACAGCGCGGGCAGCTCCGACCCGCTGTCGGTGCTGGCCGCCTTCGCCGCGGGGCAGTCGCAGTGAACCGGCCGCTGACCCTGCTCATCCTCGCCGGGGCGGCCGCCGCCGGCCTCGCCTTCCTCGGCGGCGGCTCCGACGTCCACCACGTCACCGCGCGCTTCAGCGACGCCGACGGGCTGGTGACCGGCAACGACGTCCGCGTCGCCGGGGTCACCGCGGGCACCGTCCAGAGCATCACCGTGGGCGCCGACCCCCGCACCGGCCCCTACGCCGAGGCGGTGCTCAGCATCGACTCGAGCCACTGGCCCCTGCACCAGGGGACGCACGTCGCGGTGCGCCCCAGGGGCGTCCTGAGCAACGTCTTCGTCGACCTCGGCCCGGGGGCGGCGGGCGCGCCCGCTCTCGGCGACGGCCACGTCTTCGGCGTCGCCGAGACCAGCAGCCCGGTCAACCTCGACCAGCTCGCCGACGTGTTCAACGCCGACGTGCGCACCGCCATCCGCACCCAGCTGCAGGAGGGGGTCATCGCCCTCGGCGGCCACGGCGCCACCGACCTGAACACCGCCATCGCTCAGCTCGACCCGCTCACCAACGCGCTGATCCCCCTGACCAACGTCCTCGCACAGCGCAGCCCGGAGCTCGACCGGCTCAACGCCGAGTTCGACACCATCACCGCGAAGCTCGCCTCCGAGGACCAGCACCTGCGCGGCCTGATCGCCGGCGGCAACACACTGCTGGGGGCGCTGGCGGCGAAGCAGCACCAGCTCCAGGGCACCCTCGACCACGCCGCGGGGACGCTGTCCAGCCTCGACGCCGGCCTCCAGGGTGAGCAGAGCAACCTGGCCGCGATCTTCCAGAAGGGCCCGGGCGCGCTCGACCGCCTGCAGCAGGCGGGGTCGGTGCTGGCGCCGCTGATCCAGGCCGTCGACCCCCACATCCCGCACCTCGACATGCTCCTCGACGAGTTCGTCAGCGGCACCGGGTACTCGATCAACGGCATCGACACGCTGCGCGTCGACGCCGTGCTCAACCAGCCCGGACACAACGCTCAGCCGTGCGGCGGCCAGCACACCGCCATCTCGGGCGAGCAGAAGGGGTGTCCCTTCACCCCCAACTACAGGCTGGGGTCGAGCGACGCCGGCTCCGGCGGCGCCACCCAGGCGGGCGCACCGGCACCGGCCGCGGGTGACGGCGGCAGCTTCGACCTCGCGGGGATGTTCGGATGATCGGCAGCGCCCGCGGGCCCCGGATCAGCCCCGTCCTCGCCGGCGTCCTCGCCGCCGTGGTGATCGGCGCCGTGGTGCTGGTGATGGGCTGGATCAACGTGAACTTCGCCGCCCCCTGGGCGAGCACCCACACCGTGACCGCGCAGGTCATCGACGTCGACGGGATCGCGGTGAGCAGCGACGTGCGCATCGCCGGCCGGCTGGTCGGCCAGGTCACCCAGGTGATCGCGCGGGGCGACCACGCCGACCTCACCTTCCACGTCGACGGCGCGGAGTGGCCGCTGCCCGCCGACACCACCGCGAACATCCGGCTCGCCACCCTGCTCGGCCAGAAGTACGTCGAGCTCGTCCCCGGCCAGGACCGCAGCCACCAGCTCGCCGACAACGGCGTCATCCCCCTGGTGGCGACCCGGCCGGTGGTCGACTTCGACCAGCTGCTCAACACCTTCGACCCACCCACCCGGCAGGCGCTCACCAACCTGATCAGGACCGTGGGCGCGGGGGTGCAGGGGCAGGAGGGGAACCTGCAGCAGCTCGTCCCCGGCCTCCGCGACCTCTCGGTGCACAGCCAGTCGCCGACCGCGACGCTGGCCCAGCACGACGCCGACCTCAACACCATCCTCGCCAGCCTCGGCACCGTCGCCGACCAGCTGAACCGCAGCCGCAACGACCTCGCCGGGGTCATCGACAACATGAACTCGGTGACCGGCGCGCTCGCCGCCAACCCCGATGCGGTGCGCGGCTTCATCAGCAACACCGGCGCGCTGAACCAGACCGCCCACCGGGTGCTCGGCAGCGGCGGTGCCCCCCAGCTCGCCGCCGGGCTGCAGCAGCTCGCCCCCGTCGCCGGCCAGTTCGACCGCCTGCTCGCGTCGCTGCTGCCCCAGACCCAGGCGTTCCAGGTCAGCGGGGTGACTCCCGCGATCACGCTCATCCACGAGATCGGCGACGCCATCTCCCAGAGCGACCGCGACGGCTACTTCCTGCGCCAGAACCTGCTCGGCATCGACTGCAGCGGCCTGCTGCCCACCGGCAGCTGCACCCTGCCCACATCGCTGCCCGCGCAGAGGACCAGTCCGGCGCTGCCCCAGCTGCCCCAGCTGCCCCAGCTCCCGCTGCTTCCGCTGCTGCCCGGCATCCTCGGCCCGCACCCCGGTCCCACGCTGCTGCCGCCGCTGCTCGGCGGCCTGCTCGGCGACTGGTGGCCCACCGGTGGCTCGGGCGCCTCGCTGGCGACCTTCGACCTCTGGGGGGCGCCCTGATGAGGACGCAGCCCCGGGTGAACCCTGTGACCACCGGCATCGTGACCATCGCGGTGATCGTCCTGGTGCTCGTCGGCGTGGTCGTCGGGGGCCTGCCCGGCTCGCCGATCCCGGTGCCCTGGAGCCATCACGTCGAGCTGCGCGCCCAGCTCGCCGACGCCGACTCGCTGGCCCCCCACGCCTCGGTGGAGATCGCCGGGGTGAAGGTGGGCGAGGTGGTCGGCATCGAGAGCCGCAACGGCGCGGCGCTGGCGGTGATGAACGTCGACTCGCAGTTCGCCGACGTCCACCGTGACGCCACCGTGATGCTGCGTCCCCATGGGTTCTTCGGTCCCAAGTTCCTCGAGATCGCACCGGGCAGTGCGTCGGCGCCGTCGATCGGCGGCGGCGACGTCATCCCCGAGAAGCAGACGGTGCTCCCCGTCGACCTCGACCAGATCCTCCACGCGCTCGGGGCGCCGGAGCGAGCGAGCCTGCAGACCGCGCTGGTCCAGCTCGGCCAGGCCGCCGCCGGCCGCGGCGACGACGTCAACCACCTGGTCGCCAACGCCCGGACGCTCACCGCCGGGCTGCTCGACCCGGTGCAGGCGCTCGACGCCGTGGGCTCGAACCTCAGCGACATGCTGGTCAAGAACGATTCCTTCAACGCCGACTTCGCTCAGGTGCCGCTCGACCAGCTGGTGGCGAGCACCGACCGCACCCTGGCCGCGTTCGCCGCCAACTCCGACCACCTGCAGTCGCTGCTCTCCCATGCCGACAGCACCCTGACCACCCTCGACACCGCGCTGAGCGGGCAGGGCGGCAACATCCACGGCATCCTCGACCAGGCGCCCGGGGTGATCGACCGGCTGAACCAGTTCAACGACCTGCTGGCGGCGTTCGGCGCCAACCTGCGCGGACTGCAGCCCGGCCAGCCGGTGGACGCGACCCCCGGGATCATCAGCGCCATCGAGAACATCCGGTCGGCGTTCGGGAGCAGCGACCCCTGCTCCAAGAACCCCACCCAGCCGTGCTCGCCCGGCGACAGCCGCCAGCACTACGTGCGGGTGGAGACCTTCGGGCTGCTGCCGAACGTCCCGATCCCCTGCAGCGTGCTGCCCGCGGGTCCGCTGAGCAAGCTGCCCTGCACCGCCGCCGCCACCTCCACCCCGCTGAGCGAGGACACGCTCTCGCTGCTCCTGGGGGCGTAGGCGGGAAGCTGGCGGCTCGCCGGGTTCATCCCGTGCCGGCCCTGGGTTGGCCACACCGGGCGTCCGGTGGGTACCACCGTGCAAGGAATGCAGGCACGCGTTCGTCGGTCAGGGTGGAGGGCACACGCGAGAAGGCGGGATCGGTGCTCCGTGAGGCGACGGCAGACGGGGTGTGAGCCGACGTGTCTGAGGGTCCCGCGCCGCGGCCGGTGGAGCCGACGACGGCGTGGCGCCGCCGGAGGCCGCTGCATGGGATATCGGTCGACAGCGGTGATCACACCGACGAGGCGGCCGACGTCACCGGGTTGCGCAGGCTCGCGACTCTCCCCGAGTGGTTGGTGGCAGCGGGAGAGCCCGATCGGCTGCGTACCTTCCTCAGCCGGGCGGTGCCGGAGTTCACACGGGGCGACCTCGTACTCCACGAGTGCCGTCCGAAGCACTTCCGGCTGCGGGACACCACGTGGACGTTCCTGTGCCGGGTCAGCGTCGGCGGCCCCGACGGCGAGCGGCGCGACGTGTGGCTCGAGGGGTCGGTCGGCGCTCCCGGGACGCGGCAGCCCGTTCTCGACGGGCGGGTCGCGGCCTTCGGGTCGGACGCGTGGCGCTGCCTGCTGCCCGCGCTGGGCGTCGAGCTGCGCACCGCTCCCGCTGACACCGCGGTACCCCTGGTGTCGCAGCTCGAGGATGCCGAGCTGGCACGCGTCCTGTTGGAGAGGGCCATCCAGGACGGCACCCCGGCCTGCGCCGACCTGCGCATCGCGGCCTGTCGGCCTCGGGTCATGCGCTACGACAGGGGGAGCCGCTGCACTGTTCGCTACCAGCTCACCCACCCCGGAGCGGCGGTGCGACGAGGCTGGCCGGAGGTGGTCGTGGCCAAGACGTATCGTGACGACACCGGCCAGAACGCCTACCAGGGTATGCGCGCGCTGTGGAGCTCGGAGCTGTCGCGCTCCTCTGCTGTGGCAATCGCAGAGCCGCTCGCCTACGTGCCCGGGCTGCGCCTGCTCGTCCAGGGCCCCGTCGCCGAAGACCGCACCCTCGAGCGGCTCATCTGCTCGTCGCTCCCCGCGGGACCGTCGGTCGCACTCGAGGAGCTCCACGACTATCTCGCCAAGGCCGCACAGGGGCTGGCCGCGCTCCACGGCTGTGGCGTCGCCCTTGGCGAGACCGTGACCCTGGAGGGCGAGGTGGCCCAGATCGAGGCCGTGCTCGAACACCTCGCGGGGGTCGTGCCTGAGCTCTCCGGGGCGGCCGCGCCACTGCTGGCGCGAGTGGTCGCTCTCGCCGCCGAGCACCGTGCCGATCCGGTCCGGCCATCGCACGGCTCCTTCCGCCCAGCGCAGGTGCTGCTCCATCGAGGCCGGGTCGGCTTCATCGACTTCGATGCTTTCTGCCAGGCGGAACCCGCCCACGACGTCGCACGCTTCCGGGCCGGCATCAGGGACTGCGTGATGCGCGCTCACCTGGCGGCGGGTGGCGGATTCACCGACGCCGCCGTGACCGCCATCGAGGACGTGTGCGATGAGTTCCTGCGGCACTACGCGGCGGTGGCGCCGGTGTCGAGGAGGCGTGTCATGCTGTGGGAGACCCTCGACCTGATCACCTACGTCGTCCACGCCTGGACCCGGACGAGCCCCGCCCGCCTGGTCGCCAGGATGCTGACACTCGAGCAGCAGGTGCGTCGCTCGGGTCTCATGGACGCCGGCCGGCAATCAGCCGATCCGCACCGGATCGCCGACAGGCCCAGGGCGGCGTAGCCGATCGCGTTTCACAAGGCGGTGGAGGGTCTCCACCGTTTCCTGCTCCGCGCCACCACGCAAGGAAACCCGGTGCACCTTCGTCGTTCGAATTGAGTGGGAACACGGGGCGAGCAACGCCCGCGCTCGTCGCCCGTGCGTGTCGGTACCAGGGCACCTCGCGAGGTTTCGCTCTGATGCGTTGCTGCCATCCAGATCCAGTTCCGCACACTCTGCCGGTGGGCCGAGGTGGCTGAGACACGCGCCCGCCGGTCCACCGACCTGGCAGCGAGGCGGCGCAGCGCCAAACCGTCGTCCTCGACGCCCGTCGAGAGCACCGAGCACAGCCGGGAGACCCCCGACGTCCCCGGGTTGGGTCGTCTTGCGACCCTTCCCGAATGGCTGTCCGCGGCACAGCCCGACCGGCTGCGCGCGGGCCTCGCCAGGGCGCTGCACGAGGTGGCCCGCGGCGATCTCGTCCTCCACGAGTGCGATCCCAGGCACTTCCGCCCGGACAGCGGCACATGGACGTTCGAGTGCCGGGTCACCTGCGGCAGACCTGATGGAGAGCCCTGGGAGGTGTGGGTCGAGGGCTCGCTGCGTGCCGCAGGGACGGCGGAGGTCGCTCAGCTCGGGCCGGCAACGGCCTTCGGCTCGGAGGGGTGGCGCTGCCTGCTGCCGGAGCTCGGCGTGGAGTTGCGCACCGCCCCACCCGACATCGCGTTGCCACTGATGCCAGACCTCACGGATGCCGGACGGGCTCGGGTGCTGCTGGAGGACGCCATCCGGGCCGGCCCCTCGGCCTGCGCCGACCTGCGCATCGCGGCGTGCCGGCCCAGGGTCATGCGCTATGCCAGGGGCAGCCGGTGCACCATTCGCTACGAGCTCGATGACGCTGGCGCGGCCAGGGGACGAGACTGGCCCGGCGTGGTCGTCGCCAAGACGTACCGTGACAACCGGGGCGAGAACACATTTCGTAGCATGCGGGCGCTGTGGAGTTCGGAGCTCTCACGTTCCTCCGCTGTCGCGATCGCCGAGCCGCTCGCCTATCTGCCCGAACTGCGGCTGCTCGTCCAGGGCCCCGTCGCCGAGGACCGGACGCTCAAGGAGCTCATCTGCTCGTCGGTCCGGCAGAGAACGCCGGTGGCGCGCGACGAGGTCGACGAGTACCTGGGCAAGGTCGCAGTGGGGCTCTCCGCCCTCCACGGCTGCGGCGTCGCCCACGGCGAGACCATCACCCTGGAGGGCGAGGTGGCCGAGATCCGCGTCACCATCGAACGCCTGGCCCGCCGCTTCCCCGGGCTTGCCGGGGTGGGCGCGCCGCTGCTGGCCCGAGTGGCCGACCTCGCCGAGAAGCACCCTGCCGGTCCCGCCCGGCCGTCGCACGGCACCTTCCGCCCCGCGCAGGTGCTGCTGCATCGGGGAAGCGTCGGCTTCATCGACTTCGACGACTTCTGCCTGGCGGAACCAGCCCTGGACGTCGCGCGCTTCCGAGCCGGTGTCAGGGACTGCTGGATGCGCACCCACGTGGCAGGTGACGGCGTCATCCCGAGCCCGGAGGCGACGGCTGCCACCATCGCCGATCTGGAGTCGGTCTGCGAGCGGTTCCTGCAACACTACGAGGCCGCGGGACGTGTGTCGAGAGAACGCGTGATGCTGTGGGAGACGCTCGACCTGCTCACAGACGTTCTCCACGCATGGACGAGAATGAGCCCGGCCCGCCTGCTGGCGGGGATGCTCACACTCGACGATCACCTGCGCAGGCGCGGGCTCATCGCCGACCTCGAGAGGTCGACCGATGCGAGGAGTGTGACCCCCCGGTTCCGCGCCGCCTAGCCTGACGATGTAGTTCACGAGGTCGCGCGGTGAGCCACGACCACGACGTTCTCGTCGTCGGAAGCGGGTTCGGGGGAAGCGTCAGCGCGCTGCGCCTGAGCGAGAAGGGCTACCGGGTCGGCGTCCTCGAGGCCGGCCGGCGCTTCGGACCGGACGACCTGCCCCGGACCAGCTGGCGGCTGCGGCGGTACCTCTGGATGCCGCGCCTCGGGCTGCGTGGCATCCAGAGGATCACCCTGCTCGACGACGCCATGATCCTGTCCGGCTGCGGCGTCGGCGGTGGGTCGCTGGTCTACGCCAACACCCTCTACGAGCCGCTCGCCCCCTTCTACCG
>DASXNK010000038.1 GCA_036495095.1 Candidatus Dormiibacterota bacterium
GAACCCGGCCCGTCCGCGACGGCGGCGGCCGCGGCCAGCCCCACGCCGGTGGTGCTGCCGACCCTGTTCCCGACGTTCACCCCCCGGCCCACACCGACGCCGGCTCCCACCCCGGCGCCGACCGCCACCCCCAGCGCGGCCGGTCCGCTGACCGCGACCGGGGTGCGCCGGCTCGCGTTCCAGCCCTGCACCGCGGGCGCCGGCGGCTTCGTCTGCCCCTTCAGCGTGACCTTCGACTGGAACGACCCCGCGGGCACCGGCGGCACCATCGCCTGGCACCTCGGCGGCCGGGTGGTGAGCCGGACCAACAACTGCACGCCGGTGCCGTTCGCGGTGCCCGAGACCACCAACGTGCCGCCGGAGCAGGCGGGGGCGCACACCGCGACCATCACCGGCACCCTCACCGTCTCCTCCGACCCCGCCGCCCCCGGCACCCAGACCCCGTCGACGGCGTCCGCCTCGCTCGACGCCGGCGGCGGCTCGGCCGGGCCGGTCTCCTTCTTCGGCGGCTCGACCTGCTGAGCCCCGCCCTCTACCGGCGGGAGGGCGACCTGCTGGTTCCCAGCGAGCACACCCGCGGGCCCTGGGACCCGGGCGCACAGCACGGCGGACCACCCGCGGCGCTGCTGGTGCGGGCGATCGAGGCGGCACCCTCGGTGGTCCCCATGCAGCTGGTGCGCTTCGAGGTGCGGCTGCTCCGGGCGGTGCCGCTCCGGCCGCTGCGGGTCAGCTCCACGCTGGTGCGCGACGGCCGGCGGGTGCAGCTGGTCGAGGCGGCGCTGCACAGCGACGGGGTCGAGGTCTGCCGCGCCACCGGGCTGCGGATGCGCATCGCCGCGGGCCTGGAGCTGCCCGCCGGCGACGGCACCTCGCCGCCGCCACCGGCGCCGGAGCAGGGCCGGGTGTCCGACCACGAGCCCCAGGGGACGGCCTTCATCGAGACCGGGGTCGAGCTGCGCTTCGTGCGCGGCTCGATGCGCCCCGACGGGCCGGCCACGGTCTGGGTGCGGCTGCTGCACCCGGTGGTCGAGGGCGAGGAGCCCTCACCGCTGATGCGCGTCGCCGCCGCCGCCGACTTCGGCAACGGGGTGAGCTCGATGCTGCCCTGGGAGAGCTCGCTCTTCATCAACCCGGAGCTGACCGTGTACGTCCACCGCCCCCCCGCCGGGCAATGGATCTGCCTGGACGCCCGCAGCGAGCTCAGCCCCGCCGGGGTGGGGGTCGCGCACAGCGTGCTCAGCGACACCCGCGGCTCGATCGGCCATGCTCTCCAGGCGCTGCTCGTCGACCGGCGCTGACCCCGACCGCCTCAGCCGCGCCGCCGCCGGCTCGGGCGATTCGCACCAGGGCTGATCTCCGGAAATCGCCTAGAGTTTTGCCGATGGAGCGTTGCCGCCGTCCGACCTGCCCGGCGCCGAAGCCGGCCGGCCCCGGTTGATCGACCCGCATCCGCCCGGCGGCGCCGCCGTCCGGATCCGTGGCCTCGAGCACGAGTACGGGCGCGGCGGCCGCCGCCTCCAGGTGCTCCGCGGCGTCGACCTCGACATCGAGGCCGGCGATCACATCGCCCTCACCGGCCCGTCGGGGGCGGGGAAGAGCACCCTGCTCTCCCTGGTCGGTGGCCTCGAGCGGCCGCAGCGCGGGGAGCTGCGAGTGGACGGCCAGGAGCTCTCCCGGCTGCGCGGCGACGCGCTGAGCGGCTACCGCCGGCGCACCGTCGGCTTCGTGTTCCAGCACTTCGGGCTGGTCCAGGTGCTCACCGCACGCGAGAACCTCGAGCTCGCCCTCTCCCTGTCCGGGGTGCCGCGGGCGATGCGCACCGCCCGCGCCGAGGCGCTGCTCGGCCAGGTCGGCCTCGGCGACCGCGCCGACCACCGTCCCGCCCAGCTCAGCGGCGGCGAGCAGCAGCGGGTGGCGATCGCCCGGGCGCTCGCCCACCGGCCCCGGCTGCTGCTCGCCGACGAGCCCACCGGCAACCTCGACGAGGACGCCTCGGCCCTGGTGCTCGACCTGATCGACCGGCTGCGGGCGGAGAGCGGCTGCACCCTGGTGGTGGTCACCCACAACCCGGCGGTGGCCGCCCGCGCCCCCCGGAGGGCGCGCCTCGCCGCCGGGAGGGTGCGGGCGTGAGCCACCGCGACGCGCTGATGCTGGCGGTGCGCAGCCTGCTGCGGCGGCCGCTGCGCAGCGCCCTGACCGTCGCCGCGGTGACCCTGGGGACCGGCCTCCTGGTGGCGCTCACCGCCATCGCCGGCACCGCCGACAGCCGGATCATCAACGAGCTCGGCAGGGGCGGCCCCGCCTCCGCGATCAAGGTGGTCGCCGCCGAGCCCGACCCCTCGGCGCCGGACACCGATCAGCTGCGCACCGGGCGGCCCCGCGACCTCGACGAGGCGGCGGTGCGCGCGATCCGCCGGGCCCCCGACGTCGCCTCGGTGGAGGGGGTGCTCCAGACCCCGGTCGAGGTCATCGCGCTGCCCCCGCTCCACGGCCTGCGCACCGGCGCCGGCGGCAGCCAGCGGCCCACCCCCTTCGAGGACAACCTGGTCGGCGCCGACCTCAGCCGGCCTCGCGACCTGCCGGTCACCGTGCTCGCCGGCCGGCTGCCCGCCACCCACTCGCTCACCGAGGTGGCGGTGACCCTCGGCTACCTCGACCGCCTGACCCTGAGCGTCGACCACCCCGAGGAGGCGCTCGGCACCGAGATCGAGTTCGGCGCCCCGCAGGTCGAGACCGGCAGCACGGTGCGCCTCCGCGGCCGCTGGTTCCGGGCGCGGGTGGTCGGGGTGGTCGCCCAGCAGGTCGGCGACGGCGACTTCCTCGTCCCCCTCGACCAGACCCGGCTGGCGCGCACCTGGGAGCTCGGCGGCGGCCAGGACCCCGACGGCAACCGGCTGCCCACCTCCCCGTACAGCGGGCTGATCGTGGTCGCTTCCAACCTCGACCAGGTGCACACCGTCCGCGCCTCGATCACCGTGCTCGGCTACGCCACCAGCGCTCCGGAGCACCTGGTCGCCTCGGTGCTCAAGTACCTCCACGTCGTCGACATCGTGCTCGGCGGCATCGGCACCATCGCCCTGGTGATCGCGGTGCTGGGGATCGCCAACGCGCTCTTCGCGGCGGTGCGCGAGCGCCAGCGCGAGATCGGCGTGCTGAAGGCGATCGGCGCCCGCGACCGCGACGTGCTGCGCTGGTTCGAGCTCGAGGCGCTGCTGGTGGGCGCCGCGGGCGGGGTGCTGGGGGGCGCCCTGGGCCTCGGCGTCGCCGCGGTCGTCGGCGGGGTGGTCAACGGCTACCTGGTCGCCCAGGGGCTCGACGGCATCGACCTCGGCAGCATCCCCTGGGGCCTCGGCCTGTTCGGGGTGGCGGGGAGCATGGTGCTCGCGGTGCTGGCGGGGGCGCTGCCCGCGCTCCGCGCCGCGCGGCTGCCCGCCCGCGACGCGGTGGGCTCGCTGTGAGCCGCCGCGCGATCGCGGCGCTGCTCGGAGCGGTGTCGCTGCTGCTCGCCGGCTGCAGCCCCGGGCCGACCGTGCGCACCGCCGGTGTCGCCCTCCCCGGCGCGGGCGACGGCCCCACCCTCGTCGACGTCGCCGTCGGCGCCAGCGAGACCGTCGGCGCGGGCACCCAGGACCGGCTGCGCTCGGCCTGGCCGCAGCTGCTCTACCTCACCGCGCTGCAGCGGGGCGCGGTCTTCTACAACTTCGGCATCCCCGGCGCCACCGTGGCCCAGGCGCTGGCCGCCGAGCTGCCCCCGGCGCTGGCCGCCCGCCCCGACCTGGTCACCGTCTGGCTGAACGTCAACGACCTGCTCGCCGCGGTGCCGGTGGCGCAGTACGAGAGCCGGCTGACCCGGCTGGTCCACGCCCTGCGGCGGAGCGGCGCCACCCGGGTGCTGGTCGCCAACACCCCGTGGCTCGACAGGCTCCCCGCCTACCTCGCCTGCCTGCCCGACGCACCGGTCACCGCCGCCCCCTGCGGCCTGACCGGGATGTCGGCGCCGCCGCCGGCGGCGCTGGACGCGCTGGTGGACGAGTACAACGCGGCCATCGCCCGGGTGGTGGTGCGCGAGGGCGCGGAGCTGGTCGACCTGCACGCCTTCGGGGAGGTGCCGGAGCTGCATCCGGAGTACGTCAGCGAGGACGGCTTCCACCCCAGCGAGAGCGGCCACGCCGCCATCGCCGCCGCGTTCGCCGCGGTGCTCCGCCGCTCCCGCGGCACCTGAGCGTCAGGACCCGGCGGCGCCGGCTCAGCCGCCCGGGGACGCGGCTCCGAGCCGGCGCAGCAGCCCGCGGATGGCGACGCAGGCGGCGGCGACCCCGGCGGTGAACCCGACGGTGTCGGCCCAGTCGCCGGCCAGCGGCCGGCTGGCGGCCACCACCACCGGCGTCACCACCGCGGCGGCGAGGACGATCAGGCCCAGCCGGAGCGTCAGGGTGCGGTCGGGTCGGGGTGCCCGGGACATGTGCTGTCAGCCTACGCCCGGCGACCGGGGTGCGGTAGCGCGATGAGGGTTCCTCATCCGGATCGAGAAACTGTCAATCATGGCCGCGGTCCACCCAGGGGGGCACCCGGCCGCCGTTGGACTCGGCGACCGCCCTGCGCTCCTCCGGTCGCATCATCCGCCAGCAGCGGAAGCAGAGACGGCGGCCGGCGGGGAGCTCGGTCACCTGGCAGAGCATGCACAGCGCGGTCAGGGGCGGGCTCGGCTCAGCCATCACCGCGCAGCCGCCGCCCGACCAGCTCGGTGACCCGTGCGGTGAGCCGGTCGCAGAGCTCGCCGGCGGCGCGGCCGGCCTCGGAGACGCTGACCCCGTCGCCGCCCCAGGCCGCCACCGCCAGCCCGGCGCCCAGCAGCACCTCGATCTCCGGTGTCGGCTGATCCAGGGCGCCGCTGCGCAGCGCCCGCAGCGCCGTCCGCCGCCTGCCGTCGGCGACGGCGCCGAGGACGCCGGTGAGCATCTCCTCGACCGCGGCGGCGAGGTCGTCGCCGTTCGCCACCAGCCGATCGCGGTGGGTCGGCCCGGTGGCGGTCTCGTCGAGGGCGTCGAGGCGGTCGCGCGCCTGGATCCGGTGCCAGAGGCGGTCGGCGACGCCCTCGGCGAGGGCGTCCACCGTCTCGGTCACCCCGCCGCGGCGCGCGGCGCGCCCACCGCGGCGATGGCGCGGACGTGGGTCGCGAAGGCGCGCGCCGCGTCGTTGCGGGGACCTCCCTCGACGTGCACCATCCGGAAGAAGCGGGAGAGGTCGACGCCGTCGACGTCCACCGCCGCGACCTCGCCCTCGGCGACCGCCTCGGCGACGCTGGTGCTGGAGAGCAGCGCCACCCCCATCCCCGCCGCCACCGCGGTGACGATCGCGCGAACGCTCGAGAGCTCGATGCGCAGGTTGAGCTCGGCGAGCGACACCCCGAGCCGTTCCTCCACCAGCGCGCGGCTTCCCGAGCCCGGCTCGCGGGCGATCAGCGGCGCCTCCAGCAGCTCCTCCCGGGTGATGTGGCAGCGCTCGGCGAAGGGGTGGTCGTGGGCGCAGACCACCACCATCTGGTCGCGCTGGTAGGGGGTCTCGACGAGGTGTCCGCCGGTGCTGAGCGAGCCCTCGACCAGGGCGACGTCGAGCTCGCCGGCGAGCACGGCGTGCTCGATCTCCCGGGTGTTCTGCACCCGCACCGAGACCCGCACCTCGGGGTGGTCGCGGAGGTAGTCGGAGAGCATCAGCGAGAGCGAGTGGTCGGCGATGCTCAGGGTTGCGCCGAGGCGGAACTGGCCGCGGACGCCGGAGCGGATCGCCGCCGCCTCGCGCTCCAGCAGCGCACCCTGCTCGACGATGGCGCGGGCGCGCTCGAGGACGACCTCGCCGGCCCGGGTGAGCCGCCAGCCCGGGGGACGGCGGTCGAGCAGCGCCAGCCGCAGCCCGCGTTCCAGGCCCGCGACCTGCACCGACACACCCGACTGGCTCAGGTGCAGCCGCTCCGCCGCGGTCCGGAAATTGCGGGTCTCGGCGACCGCGCAGAAGGCGCGGAGCTGGGTGAGCGTGATGTTCAGGCTGGCATCCCCCCGGCAGTGCCGTCACCGAAACCACCATTATCACCCGCCATCGGAGCCTCTGTGCGGGCGTTCGGGGGAACGGCGCCCCGCTCCGCGCATTCGCCGGTATCGCCGTCGGCGTGGCTGTGGTACACCCGCCGTCGAGGAGGCCCCAGCTTGTGATTGACGTCCGCCCACACACCCGGCCGGCGGCGGTGTCGTCCCCGGCGGTCGCCGGGACGGGCTCGCACCTGACCTGGGCGCTGGTCTGGTGGCGCTGGCTGGCGTGCGCGGTGGCCGCGGCGGTCTGGAGCGTCCGCGGCTCCGGGCACGACGGCGCCCGCGGGGTGGCGCTGGTCGGCACCGCGGTGCTCGCCACCGCGGTCGTCACCGTCGCCGGCCGGCACGGCTGGGAGGCGGTCCGCCGGCACCCGTCGCTGCTGGTGCCCGACCTCCTCCTCGCCGCGCTGCTGATCGCCCTCGGCGGGGTCGACAGCTTCCTCCTCTACGCGCTCGCGCCGGTGCTCGCCGGCGCCATCCTGCTGCCCCGTGGCCTCGGCCTCGCCGTCAGCCCGGCGGCGCTTCTGGTCGCCTGCACCGCCCTGACCCTGGCCGGGCTGCGACCCCCCGGGGGCCCGGAGCCGGGAGCCCTCACCTGGGCGGTCGCCGCCGGCGCGGTGCTCGCCTGCCTGGTGCTCGCCGAGGCGGTCCGCGCCGCCGACCGCGCCGCCGAGGACGCCGCCTGCGAGGCGGCGCTGCGCTCGGCGCTGGAGCACAGGAACGCCGAGCTGCTGCAGCGCAACCGCGAGCTGCAGGCCTTCGAGGAGATCGCCTCGACGATGCAGACGACCATGGACGTCACCGAGGTGCAGGAGCGGGTGGTGGTGGGGGTCACCGAGCTGCTCGGCTACCCCCGTGCGGTGCTCGGGCTGTGCGACCCCACCGAGACCCGGATGACCGGCTGGCTCGCCGCCACCGGCGGCCGCCGCACCCCCGGCGTCGGACACCTCTTCGACCTCGACCTCGGCGCCCGGGACGGGGTGCTGACCCACGCCCTCGAGCAGCGCGCCCCGAGCATGGTGGGCACCGAGGACGCCGAGTCCGACGCCGACCGCAGGCTGATGGCGCTCTTCGGGCCGGAGCCGCGGTCGATCGTGGTGGTCCCGGTGCGCTGCCGCGGGCACCTGGTCGGCGGCCTGCTGGTGCAGGCGCCCACCGACGGCGCCGCCCTCGACGCCGAGACCTCCGCGATCCTCGAGCGGCTCGCCACCCAGGCCGGGCTCGCCCTCTCCAACGTGCGCCTGTGCGTGGAGCGGACCCAGAAGCTCACCCAGGAGCAGGAGCGGATGCGGATCGCGTCCGACATGCACGACGGGATCGCCCAGGCGCTCTTCGGCATCGTCTACCAGCTCGACGGCTGCGCCCGGCAGGCGGGCTCGGAGTCGCCGATGCGCCGCCTGCTCGAGGAGCTGGGGCAGGTCGCCCAGGACGCCCTCGAGGAGGTGCGTCACGCCATCTTCGACATCTGGCCGGCGCACCTCACCGAGACCGAGCTGCTCACCGAGCTGGGCAGCTCGGTGCAGTCGCTGGCGCCCGGGCTGACCCTGCGCACCGCGGTGCCGGCCGGCTTCGGCAGCCTCGACATCGAGGTCCGCAAGGTGATCTTCCGCATCGCCCAGGAGGCGGTCACGAACGCCGCCAAGCACGCCGAGGCCCGCCACGTTCGGGTGCAGGTGGGCATCACCGTGGAGGAGGCGAGCGTGGAGATCACCGACGACGGCGTCGGCGTCCCGGAGATCGACGGCCGCCTGCCGGATCGGGGCTTCGGCCTGCGCAGCATGGCGGAGCGGGCGCGCGCCGCCGGCGGCACCCTGACCGTGGAGCGGCGGCCCGAGGGCGGCACCCGCGTGCTCGCCCGGCTGCCGCGGCTGAGCTGCCGTGTCGATTGATCCCGCAGGTCCGGCAGCGGCGCGGCCGCGGCTGCGGGTGGTGCTCGCCGACGACCACGACGTGGTCCGGCGCGGGCTCGCGATGGTGCTCGAGGCGGAGTCGGAGTTCCAGGTCATCGGCGAGGCGCGCAACGGCCAGGAGGCGATCGAGGCGGCGGTGCGGCTGCGTCCCGACCTGGTCCTGCTCGACGTGAAGATGCCGGTCCTCGACGGTGTCCAGGCGGCCAAGCTGATCAAGCAGGAGGCGCCGGAGGTGCGCATCCTGATGCTCACCGGGATCACCGCCTCGCCGGCGACGCTGGCGATGTTCCAGGGCGCCGCCGACGGCTACATCCTCAAGGACGCCACCCCCGGCGAGCTGCTCGACGCGGTGCGCACCGTGGCCGCGGGCAAGCCGTACCTGCAGGGCTCGATCATCCGCCGCCTCTTCGGCGCCGTCCCCCTCGAGGCCGAGCAGAACGAGGAGACGATCATCGCCACCCCGCTCACCCCGCGGGAGGTCGACATCCTCCGGCTGATGGCCACCAGCCACACCAACCGCGAGATCGCCACCCAGCTCTTCGTCAGCGAGGAGACGGTGCGCACCCACGTCAAGCACATCCTCCGCAAGCTGGCCCAGCCGGACCGCACCCAGGCCGTGATCGCCGCCGTCCGCGCCGGCCTGCTCGACATCGGCTGAACCCGGGTTCACCCCGGGGGATGGCCCGGCGTCACCCGACGGGGGGACGCGATCCGACCGCCGACGCAGTACGATCAGCATTCACACCCGGTCGAGCGACTGCATTCCTCGGAGGCCGCGATCGCAATGGCACTGGACGTCGAGGGGGCCACCACCTCCGTTCTCACACCCGAGCTGGACGCGGCCATCCGCGAGCGCGTCGACAGCTACCTCGCCGAGCAGAAGGCGAAGGAGAGGAAGCGCCAGAAGAGGATGGCGATCATCTCGACCAAGGGCACCCTCGACTGGGCCTATCCCCCGCTCATCCTGGCCAGCAGCGCCGCGGCGATGGGCTGGGAGGTGGGCATCTTCTTCACCTTCTACGGGCTGAACATCATCCACAAGCAGAAGGGCAGGAAGCTGGCCGTCGCCCCCCTGGCCAATCCGGCGATGCCGATGCCGGTGCCCAACCTGATCGGCGCCATCCCCGGGATGACCTCGATGGCGACGACGATGATGAAGAAGCAGTTCAAGGGCAAGGGCGTGGCCGGGATCGACGAGCTGCTGCAGCAGTGCATCGACCTCGGCGTGCGGCTGATGCCCTGCCAGATGACCGTCGACGTCTTCGGCTACAAGGCCGGCGACTTCATCCCCGAGGCCGAGCCCGGCTGCGGCGCCGCCGCCTTCATCCGCTTCGCCTCCGAGGCCGACGTCAGCCTCTTCGTCTAGCGGTGCCTCGCTCCGGCTGCAACGTCGTGCGGACGTGAACGGTCCTTAACAACGCACGGAGCGCAGCAATCGCTCCTTCGGAGCACGGGGTGAGACGCGTTGGCAATCTCTGAGACGGGACTGGTCGCCACCGGGCGGGCGATCGCCGAGCGGCGCCGCGGCCAGGAGGAGCGTGACCGCGACCGCGGGCTCAGCGGGCTCATCGAGGACATCGACGCCGTCCTCGACGGCCTCGAGCAGCTGCATCTCCTCGACCAGCATCGGGTGCCGGCCTCGTACGCCGCGCGGTTGGAGCACCTGTCCGCCAGCCTCCCCGCCGACGTCCGCTGCGACCTCCCCACCGGCACCACGATCGCGCGCCTGATGGAGACCCTCTACGCGATCCAGGGGAAGCTCATGAGCCGGAGATCGGGACGGACCGGCGATCCGGGTCGGGACGACACCGCACCTCGCACCCCACCCGACGGCTGGTACTGGTCGGGGCTTCGGTGAGCCGGACGGTCAGCTGCGGTGCGTCCTCTCCGGGTGCGGCTCGCGGACGTCGAGGCGGCGGACCGGCATCGGGAGCAGCGCGGAGTCGGAGAGCGGCACGGTGGTGAAGTTGCGCACCACCGGGCGCAGCCGGGCGAGGTCGCGGCTGCCCTCCTCGGAGCTGTAGGCCCAGGTCGACCAGCTGGCGGCGTCGTCCCACTCCTCGAGGGCGACCACCTGGGGCGACCCCGGGCCGGCGTTCTGCCAGACGTCGAGGCGGCGGAAGCCGGCGCGGCGGTTCCAGTCGACCACCATCGCGCGCAGCCGCACCGCGTGCTCCGCCTCCATCCCCGGGGCCACGTCCCAGCTCAGCAGCACCCGGAACATCAGCGGACCACCTCGACGGGGAGGAAGCAGGCGGTGGCGCTGCGGCCGCCGTCCACGCCGGTGGCGGCGAGGGCGTCCCGGACCAGCCCGGCGACGTCGTCGGCGGTCACCAGCCAGAGGTCGTCCGCGGGCAGCACCGCCGCCACCCGCTCGCGGGCGTCGCCCGCGGTGGCGCCGCGGAGCGCGGCCTCGACCGACTCGACCACCCCGCGCTCGGCGAAGAAGTCGCCGCGGAGCTGCAGATCGCGCACCCGGCCGTCCTCCTGCCAGCAGCGCACCACCACCATGCCGCCGCGGGTCTTGC
>DASXNK010000039.1 GCA_036495095.1 Candidatus Dormiibacterota bacterium
GGAATTCGCCCTTGACGTCGACGTCGATCTTCTTCGACAAGTCGCCGTTGGCCACTGCGGTGGTGACGTCGGCGATGTTGCGCACCTGGTCGGTGAGGTTGCCGGCCATCGAATTCACCGAGTCGGTGAGGTCCTTCCAGACGCCGCCGACGCCCTTCACCTCCGCCTGGCCGCCCAGCCGGCCCTCGGTGCCGACCTCGCGGGCGACGCGGGTCACCTCGCCGGCGAAGCCGTTGAGCTGGTCGACCATGACGTTCATGGTGTTCTTCAGCTCGAGGATCTCCCCGCGCACGTCGACGGTGATCTTCCGCGAGAGGTCGCCGTTCGCCACCGCGGTGGTGACCTCGGCGATGTTGCGCACCTGGCCGGTGAGGTTGCCGGCCATCATGTTCACGTTGTCGGTGAGGTCCTTCCAGACCCCGCCGACCCCCTTCACCTCGGCCTGGCCGCCCAGCTTGCCCTCGGTGCCCACCTCGCGGGCGACGCGGGTCACCTCGCCGGCGAAGCTGTTGAGCTGGTCGACCATCGTGTTGATGGTGTTCTTGAGCTCCTGGATCTCGCCGCGGACGTCGACGGTGATCTTCTTGGAGAGGTCGCCGTTCGCCACCGCGGTGGTGACCTCGGCGATGTTCCGCACCTGGCCGGTGAGGTTGCCGGCCATCATGTTCACGCTCTCGGTGAGGTCCTTCCAGACCCCGCCGACCTCCTTCACCTGCGCCTGGCCGCCCAGCTTGCCCTCGGTGCCGACCTCGCGAGCGACCCGGGTCACCTCCCCGGCGAACCCGTTCAGCTGGGCGACCATGGTGTTCACCGTCTTCGCGGTGCGGAGGAACTGCCCCTCGAGCCTGCGCCCCTCGACCTCCATCGCCATGGTCTGGGAGAGGTCGCCGGTGGCCACCGCCCCGATCACCCGCGCCATCTCGCTGGTCGGCCGGACCAGGTCCTCGAGGGTGCCGTTGACCGAGTTCACCCACCTGCCCCACCCACCCCGGGCGTCGCCGAGCGAGATCCGCTCCCCGATCTTGCCCTCCTTGCCGACCACCCGCCCCACCCGCTCCAGCTCCTCGCCCATGCGCTGGTTCATCTCCAGCACGGCGTTGAGGTGATCGGCCACCTTGCCGGCATTCCCGGTCCAGTCGAGGGGCAGCCGCGCGGAGAAGTCGCCCCGGCGGAAAGCTGACAAAACCGTTAGCAGCGCTCGGATATCCAGGGTCTCGGGGACCGGTGCGGTGGGCATGGAGCTCCTCTCACGGGGCAGGGTCGGGCCGTCGATGGGTGGTGGTGGAACGATACCGGCTCCCGGGTGAGGCTGGGGTGTTTGGTAGGGGGATCGGCGGGGGGTAAATGCCCCTTGGCCGGTGAAAGAAGCAACAGTGGGGGTGGGGGATTCGGCGCCGACCTCGGTAAAGGCTGTGCACTGGTGCCGCGACCCGGGTGCCACCCCGGTCACGGGCGCATCCGGGGGGTGTGACCCGGCCGCCGGAGCCCCGATCCGTTCTAGGGGGGCAGGGGTCAGCCGGTGCGAGTCGCGTACACGACCGCGCGGTGGTCGTAGGAGCCGTTGACCCACTCCCCGGTGCAGGTGATCAGCGTCAGGTGCGAGAGCCCATCCGGGGACGGCTCCGGCGCCCGCCCGGCGACCGGCCCGGCGCCGTAGATCCGGGTGAGCACCGCCGGGTCCGAGGCCTGCTCCACGGTGTAGGTGGCCGTCTCGGTCACCGCGAAGCGGACGTCCAGGCCGGTGCGCGTGTCCTGGACGGTGATGGGGTCGCCGGGCCGCAGCTCCCGGACGCGGGCGAAGGCGGCGGGCCGCCCGTCGGAGTCGTCGACGTGCCCGGTGATCGTGGCGGTACTCGCGTCGCCGGGCACGGCGCTGCCGCGATACCAGAACGCCTGCTGCCACACCGGGTCGCTCGGCGGCCCCTCGGGAGCATCCATCACGTTCTTCGGGGTGATCCCGACGCCGAGCACGGCGGTGCTGATCGAGAGCGACGGGATGCGAAGCTCGAGCGGCACCGCGACCGGCGCCGCGCGCAGGTCGAGGCCGGGGGTGATGAGCGGCTGGGAGGCGGCGAAGGGTGTGGCGCTCGCAACGGCCGTGTGCACCAGGGCCGGCGGCGGGCTGGGGTCCGCCGGATCGCCGCAGGCGGTCAGGCCCGCGGCGATCAGCACGGAGGTCAGGGCGGCGAGCGCTCCCCGCCGGGCGAGGGTTCCGATGCTCGACGTCACATCTGGCGACCGGTCCGGCGGGTGCGGCGGCGATTCACCGCGACCAGGGCAGCGGCGAGGCCCGCGAGCGCGGCGGCGATCGTTGCCGGTGTCCAGGGAGAGCCACCGCGCTGCGGGGCCGCGCCGCCGGCGCTGGGCGGACCGGAGATCGCCGGGACGTTGCCGCCGGTGCCACCGCTGGTCAGCTCGGACACGCTGGTGGGCGCCCGCACGGTCTGGATCAGGACGGGCGAGGTGCTGCCGAGGAGGCTGGACGAGCCCGTGTAGACGGCGGTGATCGAGTGGCTGCCCGCGGTCAGCGTCGTGGTGGTCACGGTGGCCTGCCCGGTGCCGCCCACCGGGGACGTGCCCAGCGAGGTGGTGCCGTTGAGGAAGGTCACGGTGCCGCCGGAGGCGCCGGGGACGGTGGCGGTGAGGGTCACCGGCTGACCGGTCACCGAGGATGGGGCCGACGAGGTCACGCCGGTGGAGCTCGCCGCCCTGCTGCAGTCGCCGGGGCTGGTGATGTGATTGGTGTCCAGCACGAGCTGGCCATTGCGGACCAGGGCGCGCCCGTTCTGGATGTTCGCGCCGGTGGTCAGGGTGATGTCGGTGAGCGCGAGGATGTTCCCCTGGAAGTTCGTCCTCGTGCCGAGGGTCGCCGAGCTTCCCACCTGCCAGAAGATGTTGCAGGCGCTGGCGCCATTGATGACGCGGACGCGCGAGTCGCTCCCGGTGATGAGCGTGCTCCCGACCTGGAAGATGAAGACGGAGTTGGGATCGCCCTTGCCGTCGAGGGTCAGGGTGCCGGTCAGCCCGGCGGTGGCGAGCCGGTAGACGCCGGGCACGAGCGTCAGCCCGCCCAGCTCCGGGTTCGACAGCGTCGAGTCGGGCGGCTCGTTCTTCGCGACGGTGTACGCGGTGACCAGGTCGTTCTTGGCCTGGAGCGCCACGCCGTCGGCGACGTGCTCCGCTCCGACGACCGCCGGGGCGCCGGTCACGGCGGAGCCCGGATGCAGGCCGAGGTCACTGACGATCACGGTGGGTCCGGTATTGGTGATGGTCTGGCCGGCGACGACCGCAAAGTTCGCGGTGGTGCCGAGCGGGGGGGCGACGCCCAGCGCGAGCACGGGGGTGGCACCGAGGGTGCCGACGGTCAGCCCGGTGGTGGCGATGAGGGCTCCGGCCCCGGCGAGGATGATGCGCCGGCGGACGGAGCCGGCCTGGGTACGTCGAGTGTCGGTTGCCATGTTGGAGGGCCCCCCTCGAGCGTTGCCGCTCGTACCGACGGTCTGTTGACCTACGGCTTGTGGGTGAAGGTTATTCCTATGGCATCATGTGTAAGGTGTCCGATGTGTGACGTTTTTTGGCGAGTCATATGTGGGCATGTTTGGATATCGATGGTTGGTGTGTGAGCGCCTGACAATCGGGGCTGCCTTCGCACCGCCGAGCGTCGGGTGATGGGATGAAGGGCCTGGTTCTCAGTGGCGGTCGTGGAACACGGCTGCGGCCGATCACCCACACCAGCGCCAGGCAGCTCGTGCCCGTGGCCGACCGGCCCATCCTGTTCTACGGGATCGACGCGATGTGCGCGGCCGGCATCACCGAGATCGGAGGTAGGGGTGGGGCTGGCTCTCAGCCCTCGGCCGTTGTTGGCCGGCTGATGGTCGTCAGGGCGTGCTCGGCGAGCTCTCGGACGGCCTCCCACTCGGGCCGCTCGCGGAGGGCGTCCAGGGTCCAGAGGGCCTCGCTCTCCGCACCGCTCATGCTCGCGAGCTGCTGCTCGACCTCGCGCACGAGTGTGGCGCCGCCCGCGGTCAGCATTCGGGCGTCGACCAGCGCGTCG
>DASXNK010000040.1 GCA_036495095.1 Candidatus Dormiibacterota bacterium
TCGCCCGCGAGCGGTGTGACGTCGAGGTCGACGTCGTCGGAGTGCCGCACGCGGCCGGCCGGCGCGGCACCGAGAGGCGCACGGCTCCACGCGGGGATGCGCGGCACCGCGGGGTTGGTGGCGAGCACGACCCGGCGGGCATGCAGCGACGACCCGTCCTCGAGCTCGACCGCGGCGCCGTGCGGATCGGAGCGCAGCCCCGTCACCCGCAGCGGGACGCGCACCTCCTCGAGCCCGAGGCGGTCGACCATCGCAGCGCAGAAGTCCGCGAAGAGACCGACGGAGGGGAGGCTGAAGGATCCGGTCATCTCCGCCTCGCGCCCGCGGTCGCGGGCGAAACCGAGGAGCGCGCACGGCCCGGGGTCGGGGTGGTGGACACACGACGACCGCAGCCGCCGCACCCCGAGCCGGCGGAGCCTGCTGTTCCACTCGTCCAGCCACCCCTGCGGATCGATGACGAGCAGGCCGCCGGCGTCAGCCGGTCGCTCGGAGAGCAGGTACGCGCAGGCCGCGAGCCCGTGGGGGCCAGCGCCGACCACCAGGGTGTCGGCGTCCGGTGACCTCACCGCCGCGGAGCGGGCCCGCCGCCGCCGATGCCGAGCCGGAGAACCTCGCCGGCGGCGGTGCCGACGACGAGGGAGTCGCCGGCGACCCACCCGGCGGACGAGAGCGGCTCGCCGACGGCCAGCGCGCGGTGCGGCCGGCGGCGCTTCGCCAGGTTCCACACCGCGAGGAGGCCGTCGCGCCCCACCGTGGCGAGGAGCGATCCGCTCTGCTGGAACCGCAGGTCGGTGATGCGGTCGGTGTGCGCCTCGAGCAGGTGCGGACGGGTGCCCTCGGGGCCGGGGCCGCCGCACCGCCAGACCATCACGATCTCACTCGACGCCACCGCGAGGTTGTCACCGCGATCGTCCCAGGCGAGACGCTCGACCTTGGCGGGATAGCCGGTCATCTCCAGGTCCTCGCCGGTGGGGATCGCCCACACCTTCGACGTCGAGTCCTGGTTGCCGGAGGCGAGCCAGCGCCCGTCCGGGGACACGGCGACGGTGAGGATCGAGCCCTTCCACGCGTACTCCTGGACCGGGGCGGCGAGATCGCGACGGGGGTCGTACCAGCGGACGCCGCCATACGCGGCGACGGCGAGACGCCCGCCGCCGGGCTCCCAGTCGAGCGACGACACCGTGCTCGGATGGCCACCGTACCGCGCGACGATGGTGCCGTCGCTGCGGACGACGGCGACGTCTCGGCCGCCCGCGGCCGCGAGGAGGGCCCCGTCCGGCGACCAGGCGAGGGCGACGACCCAGCCGGGGAGGTCGATCGACCCGAACGCCCCGTCGATGCGGTCCCAGAGGCTGACCCGCCCGTCCTGGCCGCCGGTGGCGAGCCGGCGGCCTCCCGGGCTCCAGGCGAGGCTGAGGACGCCGAGCGGGTGCTCGGCGAGGCGGGCGACGGGGGTGCCGTCAGCGGCGTCGAGGACGACGGCGTCGCCGCCGAGCGACCCGGCCGCCACCATCCCGCGGCCCGGCGCGATGGCGAGGGCGGCGACGTGGTCGCTGAGCCCGGTGCGCCAGAGCGGGACCGCGGCGGCGCCGGGACGGGTGTCGACGGCGGGCGCCGCCATCTCAGGCGGTGACCGGCACGGCGACGCAGCTGCGCAGGCCGGCGGTCAGCTCCTCGCGGTCGAGGTTGCGGCCGATGAAGACGAGCCGGCTGCGGCGCCGCTCGCCGCCCCACGGGCCCGCGGGCCGCGAGTCGATGAGCATGTGCACGCCCTGGAAGACGAAGCGGTCGGAGTTGCCCTGGATCGCGAGGATGCCCTTGCTGCGGAAGATGTCGACCCCCTTCTCGCGGAGGAGCTTGGAGATCCAGGCGTTGAGGCGATCCGAGTCGAGGTCGCCGTCGAGCTCGATGCCCACGGAGGTGACGCGGGTGTCGTGGAGATGGTCGGACTGCTCGAGGAAGGTCGGGTCCATCTCGAGCACCTTGGCGAGATCGAAGGCGCCGACGCCGAGGATGCGGTCGAGGTCGACTCGGGCGTGCTCCGAACGCACGATCTGCGCGACCGCGTTGATCGAGCGCAACCGCTCCTCGACCCTGCGGATGGTCTCGGCGTCGACGAGGTCGATCTTGTTGACGACGATGCGGTCGGCGAAGGCGACCTGCTCGACGGACTCGTTCTCGACGCCGTCCGGCTTGACCTCGTCGAGGTGGTCGAGGATGTGCTTGGCGTCGACGAGGGTGACGATGGCGTCGAGGCGGAGCTGGGTGGAGATCTCGTCGTCGACGAAGAAGGTCTGGGCGACCGGCGCCGGGTCGGCGAGGCCGGTGGTCTCGACGAGGATGTGGTCGAAGCGATCGCGGCGGCGCATCAGGTTTCCGAGAATGCGAATGAGGTCGCCGCGCACGGTGCAGCAGATGCACCCGTTGTTCATCTCGAAGACCTCCTCGTCGGCGTTGACGACGAGGGCGTCATCGATCCCGATCTCTCCGAACTCGTTCTCGATGACCGCGATCCTCCGGCCGTGCTGAGCGGTGAGGATGTGGTTCAGCAGCGTGGTCTTCCCCGATCCGAGGAAGCCGGTGAGCACGGTGACGGGGACCCGGTCGGGCGGGCGTTGCGCAGTTGCCATGCGTGCCAGTCTATCAGGAACGGTTCTTATTAGTGTTCGCGGGGGCAGGATGCGTCGGACCGGTCATCGGCCAGAACTACGGGCTCGCCATCGGCGTCAACGCGCTCGGCCTCGTCGCCGGAGCGCTGGGCAGCCTCAACCCGGTCATCGCCGCGGTGCTGCACAACGCCAGCAGCGTCGCCGTCGTCGTCAACTCGTCCCGACTCACGCGCTGGGAGGTCTCGGCTCCATCAAGGTGGCCCCGGCGGTCCGGGACATCAGCCGAGCACGCCCTCGATGAAGTCGGCGGTGCGGCGGTCGCGCGGGGCGGTGAAGATCTCCGCCGCCGGGCCCTGCTCGACCAGCTCGCCGACGCCGTCGTCGCCGGCGATGAGGAAGGCGGCGACGTCGCTGACCCTGCGGGCCTGCTGCACGTTGTGGGTGACGATGAGCACGGTGCGCTCGGGGACGAGCTGCCGGATCAGCTTCTCGAGGAGGGTGGTCGACCGGGGATCGAGGGCCGACGTCGGCTCGTCCATGAGGATGACGTCGGGCTCGACGGCGAGCGCTCGCGCCAGGCAGAGACGCTGCTGCTGGCCTCCCGAGAGCTGGAGGGCCGACTGGTCGAGGCGCCTGCACACCTCGTTCCACAGGCCGACCTCGCGCAGCGTGCGCTCGACGATCTCCGCCCCCTCCTCGTGGACGACCCGACCGCAGAGCTTCAGCCCGTAGAGGATGTTCTCGGCGATCGACATCGGGAAGACGTTGGGACGCTGGAAGAGCATCCCCACCCGGCGCCGGAGCGTCGCCGGATTGACGGATTCCCTGGTCACGTCGTGGCCGTCGACGAGGATCGCCCCACGCATGCGGAACCCTGGCACCGTGTCGTTGAGCCGGTTGATGCAGCGGATGAGCGTGCTCTTCCCCGAGCCGCTGGGCCCCATCAGCGCCGTCACCTCACCGGCCGGTCCCCTGAGGTCGATGCTCCGGAGCACCTGGGTGGTCCCGAACCAGACGTCGAGCTCGCGGGTCTCGACCTTCAGCGCGACGGCGGTCTCGGGAGTCACGTGCCGTTCAGCGTACCCGAGATGGTGGAGACCGGCACGCCACGGTCCGGTAGCGCCGACCACCCCCCGACTTCTGGGTAAGCTTGTGAGATCGTGCAGGTTCCGGCGCCCGAGACCGAGACCGGCGCCCCCGGCGCGCACCGGGCGGCGCGGGCGCGGGCACGGCTGGACCGGGTCGCCCACCACCGCCTGACCCAGGCGGCGCTGGCCCTCGCCGCGGTGCTGCTGCTGTGGCTGCTCCTCGGTGGCGGGCTGAGCGGCTGGGCGGTGGGGCTGGGAATGGACGAGCAGCGGGGCACCCTCGTCGCCGCCCTGATCGCCGTGCTCGCCGGATCCGGGGTGGCCACCCTCCTCGGCGCCCGGCCCGGGCCGGCCCGGGCCGGCTGCCTGCTCGGCCTGGTCGCGGTCGAGGTGGTGCCGTTCCTCGCCGGCGCCGCCCGCTCCGGTCCCACCGGCGGCCTGGCGACGAGGACGGTCGCGTTCGGCTGGGTGGCCCAGCCGCTCGGGATGCTGCTGCTCGGCGCGGTCGCCGCCACCGCCGGGGCCGCGATCGGGGCGCTGCTGCGCGCCGACGCGCTCGTCGTGTGGGCTCGGCTGCGCCGCAGCAGGCGGGCCTGGCCGCCCCTGGTCGCGGGCATCACCCTGGCCGCGCTGGTGGCCGCGCCCGCCGCCACCACCGCGCTCCAGGACGGCTCGCTCACCGCCCTCTACAGCTACTCCGCCCCGGGGTCGCACCTGGGGAGCGGCCACCCCGGCCCGGGGGTGGTGGCGGCGGCGACCGGACGGCAGTTCCCCGCCGGGCGCATCGACCCGATCTCGGTGGGCGGCCGCAGCGTGCGGGTGTACCTGCCCCCCTCCTACGCGCTCCAGCCCGGCACCTCGTTCCCGGTGGTCTACTTCCTCCACGGCTATCCCTCCACCGAGCTGCAGTGGCTGAGCGGTGCCCAGCTCCCCGGGGTGCTCGACCAGCTGATCGCCACCCGGGTGGTGCCGCCGCTGCTGGCGGTGCTCCCCGACGGCAACGGCAGGGTCAGCGCCGACGCGGAGTGGGCCGACACCGCCCGCGGCGACCGCATCGAGGACTGGCTGATCAACTCCGTGGTGCCCGGGGTGGACGCCCGCTACCGCACCCTGGGCGCCGGCCACCGGGGCGTCGCCGGGCTCAGCGCCGGCGGCTTCGGCGCCCTGAACATCGCCACCCGCCATCCCCGCCTCTTCAGCTGGGCGGCGAGCTACTCCGGCTACTTCGCGGCGCGCCCGGGGTTCTTCGCGGGCCCCGCCGCGGCGGCGAACAGCCCGCTGCTGACCGTGACCCACGTCGCCGCCCAGGAGCGCATGCCCGTCTACGTCGGCGTCGGCACCGGCGACGGCCGCTACCTGGACACCAACGAGGGCTTCGTCGCCGAGCTCCGCCGGCTCGGCTGGGAGCCGGTCTCCTTCGACGTGGTGCCCGGCGGCCACGGCTGGGCCGCCTGGCGCCTCGAGCTGGTGCACAGCCTGGAGTGGCTCGGCACCCTGTGGCCCCCGCCGGCCGACCGCCCGCCCGCGGAGTCGGCCGTCGAGTGATCCGGGTCAGTCGGTGAGGTCGGGACGCGTCCAGGCCTCACCGAGCACGTGGTGGGCGAGGAAGGCCAGCACCGTCGAGTACCAGACCCGCGCGTGGTTCGGCGACAGCACCCAGTGGTTCTCCTCCGGGAAGTAGAGGAGGCGGTGCGGGGTCGAGCCGTCCTCCGCCGTCGAGCGCGCGGCGAGGTCCCACCACAGCCGCAGCGCCTCGCCGACCGGCACCCGGTGGTCGCGGGCGCCGTGGATGACCAGCATCGGGGTGACGATCGCGTCCCCGAAGCGGTGCGGTGAGCTGGCCTCGGCCATCTCCGCGGTCATCGTGCGGGCCCAGTAGTAGGGGGCGTCGGTGGTGGCGCCAAACTGGTCGAGCGCCCAGGGTGCGGCGTGGGTGACGATCGCCGCGAAGCGGTCGGTGTGCCCGGCGATCCAGTTCGCCATGTAGCCGCCGAACGAACCTCCCATCGCGGCGGTGCGCCCGGGGTCGATGTCGGCGCGCGCCTCGGCGGCGTCGGTGATCGACATCAGGTCGGTGTACGGGGTGGCGCCCCAGGTGCCCCAGCCGCGCCGGACGAAGTCGATGCCGTAGCCGGTCGACAGGGCGGGATCGGGCAGCAGCACCGCATAGCCCCGGGACACCAGGAGCCACGGGTTCCAGCGCCAGGACCAGGCGGCGAACGAGGCCAGGGGGCCGCCGTGGATCCAGAGCACCAGCGGGGCCGGCGCTTCCGCGGCGGCGCCGTGCGGCAGGGCGAGCCAGGCCCGCAGCGGGGTCCCGTCGGCGGCGGTCGCGGTCACCTCCTCGAGCCGTCCCGGCAGCTCCGACCCGGCCCCGAGAACCTCCGCCGGGCCGGGCAGGACCTCGACCGGCGATCCCCCGTCGAGGGCGACCCGGACGGGCACGGGAGGGGAGTCGACCGTCGAGCGCAGCGCGTAGGCCCAGCGCCCGTCGGGCGACACCTCGACGTCGGTGAAGGCGCCGTCGCCGGTCAGCCGGGTGGGCTCGCCGCTGGCGGCGTCGACCCGCCACAGCGGCGACCGGCCGTGGTCGTCGGCGACGACGACGAGCGCGGCGCCGTCCGGCGTCCAGCGGGCGGAGGCGGGCCAGCGGTCCCAGCCGGCGGTCAGGGCCCGGACCTCGCCACCGGCGAGCGGGACGACGCCCAGCCACTGGTCACCGGCGTCGTGGGGCGTCGACCGGCGGCCGGCGAGGACGGCGACGCGGGTGCCGTCGGGCGAGAGCCGCGGCGCTTCGTAGTCGTGGTCGGGGTCGCCGGCGAGCACCCGCCGCTCGCCGCTGGCCACGTCGATCGCCATCACCACCGACCGCTGCGAGCCGCCCGCCTCCGCCACCGACCAGTCGCTGACGAGGGTGCGACCGTCGGGGGTGATCTCCCAGCCCGCCTCGTCGTGCAGCCCCCGGCCGACGTGGCCGGTGAGGTCGCGCAGATCGAGCCGGGCGTCCCCGGAGGCGATATCGCCGGGCTCGGCGACGAGCAGGCGGGTGCGATCCGGCCCCAGGTCGTGGTCCCAGTACCGGATCGGGTACTGCTCGTGCAGGATCGCCGAGACCCTGCCGTCCCTCCGCCGCTTGCGGATCTCCCGTTCGCTCTCGGCGTCGGTGGCCGACGGCATCATCGCGGAGCCGAGCGCGACGGTCCCGGCGTCCCGGGCGACGACCACGCCGCGGACCCCACCGGGCATCGCCGCCACCACCCGGGCGTCTCCCCCGGCGGCCGGCAGGAGCCAGAGCGACGCGGTCGCCTCGGCCTCCCCACCCTCGGCGTCGGGCTCCGGCCGCGCCGATACGAACAGCAGGTCGCCGCCCGGCGTGAACGCGGCCGCGGTCTCGCCCCGGGCGCTGCGGGTCAGCCGCCGGGCGGGCCGGCGACCCGCGGGATCGACCTCCCAGAGCGCGGTCACGTAGCGCGTCCCCTTCGGATCGGGGGTGGCCACGCCGACGACGAGCCGGCCCCCGTCCGGCGAGAGCCACAGCCCCCCGACCCGCGGCAGGGCGACGTAGGCGACGAGGTCGGTGAGGGGATCCGGGGGGGTGGCGAGGCCGTCGCTCATGGCGACTTCTTACCACCGGGCGCCGGCCCACCGCCCGGGGTCAGCGGGGACCGTCGGCCTCCAGCGCGCCCTCGACCCGGAGGACGGGTCGCTGCGACCGGCCGGTGAGCACGGTCGGGTTCCCGTCGGGCACCGAGGCCTCGGCCACCGCGTCCTCCAGCAGGTCGATGGCGGCGCCCAGCTCCGCGAACACCGAGCGCAGCGCGTTCATGCCGGTGTCCTCCCATACATGGATCACCCGCATTGCAGAGATGATCACCGTGCTCATCCGGATGCCCTCATCATCGAACCCGGTCGCTGTCACCCATGGGCGGGGTGACGACCGGCCTCTCTCGAGACCAGCATCCACGGCGAGAGGTGCTCGGGGATGGTCGTTACCCGACTGTCACGGACAAAGATGTCGGGAACACATCTCGTTCCAGCACCGGTATGACAACCGGGTTGACACACCATGCATGCGCACTCGGCTATGGGGGCTCGGCCTCCAGCTTCCCGTTCGCTCCCCACCAGATCCGCCATCCTCCCTCGTGGACGAGTCGATGGTGGACCCAGCACGCAAGCACCAAATTGGGCAATTCGGTCTCGCCGTCGTTCATCCAATGCTGGATGTGGTGGGCCTCCGTCCACTCCGGCGGGCAGTCGCATCCCTCGAACCTGCAGCCACGGTCACGGGCCACCAGCTTCCTGCGCATCGCCGGGGTGATGGTGCGCACCGTGCGCCCGACCTCCACGCCGCCGCCGTTCACCGACACCTGGGTGCATGCCGCGTCGCAGGCCAGGCGCCGGGCGAGCTCGCCGACCACCGGGCCCGCCCAGCGCAGGTCCGCGCCCGGCGCGCCGGGCTCGCCCCGAAGCGTGGCCTCCGACGCCATCACCCACAGGTGGGGCCGCTGACCACCGACC
>DASXNK010000041.1 GCA_036495095.1 Candidatus Dormiibacterota bacterium
GCCGAGGCGGCCGCGGTGACGTCGCCGCCGCGGACCAGCCCGGCGGGACCGCTGCCCCGCACCGTGGCGAGGTCGACGCCCTGGATGGCGGCGGCGCGCCGGGCCAGCGGCGAGGCGGCCGGGTCGGGCCGGTGCGGCGAGGTCGGTGCCACCGGGGGTGCGGGGGGCTCGGCCACGGCGCCGTCCCCGTCCCCGCCGGCGGCGGCCACCGGCGCGGGGGCGGGGGCGGGGGCGGCCGCGGCGCGGGGCTCGGGCGAGGGCGCGGGCGCGGGCTCCTCGGTCTCGGCGGCGGCACCGGCGGCGACCACGCCGAGCACGCCGCCCACCTGGACCGAGGCACCGGGCTGGGCGCGGATCTCGGCGAGGCGCCCGGTGGCCGGGGCGGGGACCTCGACGTCGACCTTGTCGGTGGTCACCTCCACCAGCGGCTCGTCGCGGGTGACCGGGTCGCCGACCTGCTTCAGCCAGCGGCTGACGGTGCCCTCGGTCACCGACTCGCCCATCGGGGGCAGGGTGACGTCGACGCCCTCGGCGGGGGCGGCGGGCTCGGTGCCGTTCCCCGAGGGGACGGCGGCGCGCCCGCGGCCGCGCGCGGCCGGCTTCGGTGCGGGTGCGGGCGCTGGTGCGGGCGGAGGCGGGGTCGCGGACGCGGGCGCCCGCCCGTCGCCGCCCGGGGCGGGGGCGGGGGCGGGGGCGGGGGCACCGGCGGTGGCGCCGGCGGCGATCTCGCCGATCACCGCGCCCACGGCGGCGGACGACCCGGCCTCGACGAGGACGCGGACGAGCACCCCGCTGGCCGGCGCGGGCACCTCCACGTCCACCTTGTCGGTGGTCACGTCGGCGAGGACCTCACCCTCGGTGACCGCCTCTCCGGGCTTCCGTCGCCACTCGACGATGGTTCCCTCGGTGACCGACTCGCCCATCGTGGGCAGGGTCACCGGCACGGTGTCAGGCATGTCTCCTCGTCGACCTCGCTGGGTGTGTCCGCCCCTATGGTGGCACCTCGGCGCGCGCGGACGGAGTCGGCGCGGACCCGGCGATCAGCTCAGGTGGGCAACCCGGCGGCGGCGCTGCCACTCCTCGCTGATCGGCACCTCGATCCGGGCGATGCAGACCGCGCACCGGACCCGCTCGCAGCCCGGGCGGGTGATCCTCGGAAACGGGTCGTGGGGCCCTTGACGGCGCCTGCCCAGAAGCTCAATATCTAGGGGCCTCCTGCCGCCGCAACCCCAACATGTGGGAATCATGTGGGAAAATGGACTTCCTCCCGGGAAGCCCTGGGGAGACGGGTCGGGAGCTGCGTAGCCCCACTCGACGTCACCCGCACGCAGCGGACCTCAGCCCTGTTCGGAGACCCAACCGTGGATAACCCCCTGCCCTCCTCCGGATCGTCCGACGACCTCGACGCCTCGGCCCCCCAGCCCGCGGCGGACGTGCGCGGCGTGCGCGCGGGACGCCGGGGTGAGTCCGCCGCCGGCCGCGGCCAGAAGGGGGAGCGGCGCACCACCGGCACCGCCCCCGGCGGCCTCCGGATCGAGCGGCGCTTCACCCGCGAGGGGGTCCACCCCTACGACGCGGTGCAGTGGGAGAAGCGCACCGCCGCCATCGGCAACGAGAAGGGCGAGACCGTCTTCGAGCAGCGCGACTGCGACATCCCGGCGTCGTGGTCGCAGATGGCCACCAACGTGGTGGTGAGCAAGTACTTCCGCGGCCCCCTCGACACCCCGCGGCGCGAGACCAGCGTCCGCCAGGTGATCTCCCGGGTGGCCGACACCATCGCCGCCTGGGGCCTCGAGGGCGGCTACCTGGCCGGGCCCGAGTCGGCCCGCGCCTTCCAGGACGAGCTGACCCACCTGGTGCTCCACCAGATGATGTCGTTCAACAGCCCGGTCTGGTTCAACGTGGGGGTGCCCGGCACCCGTCCCCAGGCCTCGGCGTGCTTCATCAACAGCGTCGACGACACCATGGACTCGATCCTGAAGCTGGCCCACACCGAGGGCATGCTCTTCAAGTACGGCAGCGGCACGGGCACCAACCTCAGCCCGATCCGCTCCTCGCAGGAGGCGCTCGCCGGCGGCGGCGCGGCCAGCGGCCCGGTCTCCTTCATGCGCGGCTTCGATGCATTCGCGGGAGTCATCAAGTCGGGGGGCACCACCCGGCGCGCCGCCAAGATGGTGATCCTCAACGTCGACCATCCCGACATCCGCGAGTTCATCACCTGCAAGGTGACCGAGGAGCGCAAGGCCTGGGCACTGATCGAGGCCGGCTACGACGGCGCCTTCACCGGCGAGGCCTACGCGTCGATCTTCTTCCAGAACAGCAACAACTCGGTCCGGGTCACCGACGACTTCATGCGCGCGGTGATCGAGGACCGGGACTGGCACCTGCGGGCGGTCACCGACTCCGAGCGCATCCTCCACACCGTGAAGGCGCGCGAGCTGATGCGGCTGATGGCGGAGTCGGCGCACCAGTGCGGCGACCCCGGCATGCAGTACGACACCACCATCAACGACTGGCACACCTCGGCGAACTCGGGGCGGATCAACGCGAGCAACCCCTGCAGCGAGTACATGTATCTCGACGACTCGGCCTGCAACCTCGCCTCGCTCAACCTCATGACCTTCCTCCGCGAGGACGGCACCTTCGACGTCGCCGGGTTCCGGCATGCGGTCAGCATCACCATCACCGCGATGGAGATCCTGGTCAGCAACGCCAGCTACCCGACCCCGCGGATCGCCGAGAACAGCGAGCGCTACCGGCCGCTGGGGCTGGGCTACGCCAACCTCGGCGCCCTGCTGATGGCGCGGAGCGCGCCCTACGACTCGCCGCAGGGACGCGAGCTGGCCTCCTGCATCACCGCGGTCATGACCGGCGAGGCCTACGCGCAGTCGGCGCGCATCGCCCGCGAGGTGGGCCCCTTCGCCGGCTATGCGGAGAACCGGCAGCCGATGCTGCGGGTGATCGGCAAGCACCGTGAGGCCGCCTACCGGATCGCCGACGACCACGTCGAGGCCCAGCTGCTCACCGCGGCGCGACGCGCCTGGGACGAGGCCCACGAGCTGGGCGCGGTGCACGGCTACCGCAACGGCCAGGCGACGGTGCTGGCGCCCACCGGCACCATCGGATTCATGATGGACTGCGACACCACCGGGGTCGAGCCCGACATCGCGCTGGTGAAGTACAAGAAGCTGGTCGGCGGCGGGATGCTGAAGATCGTCAACCGCACCGTGCCGCTGGCGCTGCGCCGGCTCGGCTACGGCGAGGCGGCGGTCAAGGACATCGTCGCCCACATCGACGCCAAGGACACCATCGAGGGCGCGCCCCACCTGCGCGAGGAGGACCTCGCCGTCTTCGACTGCGCCTTCAAGCCCGCCGGCGGCACCCGGTCGATCGCCTGGCAGGGGCACGTGCGGATGATGGGCGCGGTCCAGCCGTTCCTCTCCGGCGCCATCTCCAAGACGGTGAACATGCCCCAGGACGCGACCGTCGACGACGTCGAGCGCGCCTACCTCGACGCCTGGAAGATGGGGCTGAAGGCGCTCGCCATCTACCGCGACGGCAGCAAGCGCAGCCAGCCGGTGGGCACGACGATCGCCAGCACCACCGGCGCCAAGCAGACCGCCGACCGGCCGCTGCGCCGCCGCCTCCCCTCCGAGCGCCAGGCGGTGACCCACAAGTTCGAGATCGGCGGCCACGAGGGCTACATCACCGTCGGCCTCTACGAGGACGGCACCCCCGGCGAGATCTTCGTGAAGATGGCCAAGGAGGGATCGACGGTCAGCGGCCTGATGGACAGCTTCGCCACCGCGATCTCGCTCACCCTGCAGTACGGCGTCCCGCTCAAGGTGCTGGTCGACAAGTTCTCGCACGCGCGGTTCGAGCCCAGCGGCTACACCGGCAACCCCGAGATCCCGATCGCCAAGTCGATCATGGACTACATCTTCCGCTGGCTGGCCTCGCGGTTCCTGCCCTGGGAGGAGCGCGATGCGCTCGGCATCATCCGCCGCGACGGCACCGAGCCCGGTGACGAGCCCCAGCTGGAGACACGCATCGTCGCGGCGCCCGCGGTGGCGGCGGCCCGCCACGACGTGCCGGTGGTGAGCCGCACCGCGCCCACCGCCTTCCTCAACCAGGAGGACGCTCCCTCCTGCAGCGACTGCGGCAGCCTGATGGTGCGCTCGGGAGCCTGCTACAAGTGCCTCAACTGCGGAGGCACCAGCGGCTGCAGCTGAGTGTGAGGCGACAAAAAGTCGGCTCCGAGCGGGACGCCGCGTGGCGCGGGCGTCAGCGCTCGGTAGCCGCCGGCGGAAGATCACGGGGGACCGGGGGCTTGTGGATCAAGCCCCCGGTCCTCGCCGAGCCAGAGTTCGCTCTGGCACCCAATTTGGGTGCTGTTCGCCATCCTCTCCGACGACGCCTGGAACGCCACCGCCGGGTTCGTCATCGGCCTTCGACATCCATCTCATCCCGACCAATGCCCTGAACCCGACCCCTCCCTGGTCGCCCCGTCCCACCCGATGCACGGCCACCCAGGGTGCCGCGATCGGTCGCGGCCTCCAGCAGCTGCTCGGACTCTGAGGTTCTCGAACGCTCTTCAGGAGGTCGTCTCCGCGATCCTGGGCCCGGTCCTTCTTCCTGGGGAGACCGACCAGGTTGGAGAAGCCTGGTCAGAGCGGACTTATTGACGCTCTAGAGCCGATTTGATGTCGGCTCCAGGCGACCAAGTACCGGGGGCTTGTCTGATCGATCAAGCGCGTCCTCACAGCGCGCGCTCGGTCTTCTCCTTGAGCGAGATCCACCGGTCGGGTTTGATCATCGCAGCCACCAACTCCGGCCAAAAGGTCGCATGGCGAGTGGAGAAGGTTACGACCTCACCATCACCAATCTTGAACCTGCGCTCCGGACTTTCGTGGCGGGGCGACTTGATACGCAACGTGTGGCTGCCGGGATCGACCGGTACGTCGACAGTAGAGCCGGGAGCGATGGAACCAACGGCTTGACCGTCGAGGACGATCGCGAAATCCTTATTGCCTTCCACAATGATGCGGCCCGCGGAGGGGACCGAATTCATAAGGCCCGACTTCCTCGACACCCTCAGCGTCGCCGCCATTCAAACTGTCTCCCAAGTCTTCTTCGACAACCAGTGTACTTCGACCAGCGGTGATCGATTCCGCCGTCCATCGGAACCGGCGAACACCTATGACCGCAAATCAACGGCATGGGCGACGCTGGCAAAGACTCCACAGCTGAGTGAGCGGTGCAGGGATCCGGGCGGCGCGGTTCGCGCCGCCCGTCCTCGTCTCCGTGAGAGTGGTAGGGTGCTGGCATGGCCCGGCAGACCGTCCCCGTCACCCCCGATGGCGGTCCCGGAGTGTGCGACGGATGCGGCGCCGAGAGTGAGGCCCGGAGCATCGTCCACGCCTACTCGCCGAAGAGCCTCTGCTCGACCTGTGCGGGGGCCTTCGTCGAGGGCGACGACGCCGTCGTCGCCGCCGTGTTCGCGATCGTGCCCGAGGACACCAGCGCGCGCTCGCGCCGCCGCCAGCAGAAGTCCGGGCGGTAGGCGGCCACCTCCGGGGCTGAGCCCGGGCCGCTGCGGATCGTCACCGGGAGACCACCGGGCCGTGCGCCCCGCGCCCGACGATGGTCACCATGCCGATCGACGAGCCGCCCTCCGGGGGGCAGGGCTGGAGCATCCGCGAGACCGCGCCCGTGGAGGCGGTGGAGCCCGACCCCGGTGAGGGCGAGCCGCCGCCGGCTCCGGCGTGGGCGCCGCCACCGCCACCGCCGCCACGGGCGTCCGCGGCCGCCCGGGTCACCGTGATCCCCTGGGTGCTGCTGCTCGTCGCCGGCGCCGCCGCCGCGGTGATGCTGGTCCGCCACAATGACGGCGGTCTGGTCACCCCGGACAGCATCGCCGGCGAGCACCGGCTCGGCGGTGGCGAGTACGACCGCGCCGTCTCCACCGTGCAGGACATGCTGCGCGCGCTGGAGCCGCAGATCACGTCGGTGGTCTTCGCCGCCTACTCTCCGAACGGCGCCGCGGGCGTGCCCGGGCACATGGTGTTCGCCGAGAAGGGGGTCGCCCAGGACGCCGTCCAGAGCCTGCGGGCGTTCACCGGGCAGAGCATGGGCTACGGCTCGGGGGCGTTCTCGGTGGGCGCGCCCACGGTCGCGGCGAGCGGCGGCGAGAGCTTCACCTGCCTCAGCGCGTCGGGCAGCGGCCTGCCCGCGATGACGATGTGCTTCTGGTCGGACGCGAGCCCGGCGAACGCCGGTGGGGTGATGTGCATGTCCGGGTCCGAGGTGCACACCTGCGCCGACTACGCCGGGGTGGCTCGCCGGGCGGTGCTCGGCGGCTGAGGCTCGACTGCGCAGCCGCGGCCGGCGGGGGACCACTCCACCAGCAGGCCGCAACGGTCGCCCCGGACCAGGGTCTCGCCCCACTCCACCGGGCGCTCGCCGGCGCGGCCGAGGCGCTCGACCGCGAGCACGGTCTGACGCTTCTCGAGGCCGAGGAGGCGGCGGGGCTCGCCGCTCGGGACGGCGAGGCCGACCCGTTCGGAGCCGGCGTCGACCCGCAGCCCGCACCACCGGTCGAGCGCGGCGTGGAGGGGGATGGAGGCGAAGTCGACGTCGAGCAGCGGCGCGGCGCCGGCCCCGGGGAGCCAGACCCGGTCATGGGCCGCGGGGAGGCCGTCCACCGTCCAGAGCCGTTCGAGGTGGAGGAGCGGGGCGGTGGCGGGCAGCCCCAGCTCGGCGGCCGCCCTCGGCTCCGCGCTGCGGTCGAGCCGGAGCACCCGGACCCGCCAGCCCGGCGCCGCCTCCACCGCGGCGAGCAGGCTGCGGGGCCGGGCCGCCGTCGGAGCCGCCGCATCGAGGCCGCGGACGAAGGTGCCGCGGCCGCGCGCGGCGGTGACCAGGCCGGCCTCCCGGAGCCTGCGGATCGCCTCCCGCACGGTCTGGCGGCTGACCTCGTAGTCGGCGGCGAGCCGGGCCTCGGGGGGCAGCCGGCCGTCGAGCTCGGCAGCGAGGAGGCGGCGGCGCAGCTCCTCGGTCAGCTGGGCCCAGAGCGGCAGCGGACTGGCCCGGTCGAGTGCCTGCATCGGCGTCACGATACACGAATGTCCGTACATTCGTAAGGTCGAAACATCGGTCATCTGGGCGGGCCGGCCTGCCGGAGCGGCGTCAGCAGGAGGGTCGGTTGGAACCCGTCCGGGCGCGGCGCCGGAGGGGCTCACCCGAACGGACGGAACGGCCGGGCAGGTGATAGCCTCCCAGGATGGTGGGACGGGCCACGACGGCGGCGCTCCGCGTCATCTACGCGGCGTTCGTGCTCGTCTGGGTCGCGTTCGCCATCCGGTCCGCCCGCGAGGGCCGGCAGCAGGAGGCGCTCGTCTTCGGGACGGTGGCGGCGGCCTGGCTGGGAGTGGTGATCTGGGTCCTGCTCCGGCCCACCCGGTGGGGGGGACGCTGACCCGGTCTCACTCGTCGTAGCCGGCCAGCCCCAGGCGCAGCGGCACCACCCGGTCGGTGACGATGATGCCGACGCCGCAGCGCATCACCCGGTGCACCGCCTCGAGGCGGTTGACGGTCCAGGCGGCGACCGGCAGGCCGAGCCGGGCGGCGGTGTCGCAGAGCTCAGGGCTGACCGCCCGGTGCGCCACCACCACCCCGGCGGCGGCGACCTCCCCGCTGAGCCGGGCGAGGTGCACGGGGAGGTCGCGGCGCCAGGGGAGGGCGGCGAGGTGGAGCAGCTCGATGCGCCGCTGGCGGGGGGCGCGCGCCGCGCTCAGCACGCCGGCGGCGAGCGGGGCGAGGCCGCGGGGGTCGCGGCGGCGGCAGGCGATGCCGGCGACGGTGCGGATCCAGGGCGAGGGGCCGGTGGGGATCCCGGGGAGGCTGCGCCAGCGAGGCACCCGCGGCGCCCGCCGCCGGAGCTCGAGCAGGTCCCCCTCGACGTCGCCGGAGACCGCGAAGGCCTCGGGGTCGCGGCGCCGCGCCAGCCAGCCGGCCAGCACCGGCGCCACCGCGGGGCCCTTGAGGTCGAGCACCACCGGGATCCGCCCGCCCACCACCTCGACGGCGTCGTCGAGGCAGAGCAGATCGCCGCACTCGGCGCGCAGCTCCGCGGCGGTCAGCTGCTCGACCCGGCGGCCGGAGGGGAGGCGGCGGTCGTGACGGAGCAGCAGCCGCCGGTCACGGCTGACGCAGACGTCGAGCTCGATCCAGTCGACGTGGATGCGGAGGGCGTCGGCAAGGGTGTCCCGGGTCGGCGCTCCCCCCGGACGCGCCGCCGCCAGACCTGCGTGGGCGATCCACCGAAGCCTCGACCGCCTCGAGAGCCGCGCGGTCAGCGGGTCACGCCACCCGGCGGCCGGGGATCGGACGGGTCTCCTGCGACATCCGCAGACCGCATCCGCGGCAGGAGGCGGTGCGGCGGGCGCCGCGGCCGTGGGCGGCGATGGCCTCGATGACCACCTCTCCCGTGCACCACGGACAGAGCACCGGCCCGGTCGCGAACGGGTCGGCGAGGTAGATCGCGGGCAGCTCCCGCGAGGCCGGTTCGGGCATGGGCATTCGGTGACCTCCTCGCCCCAGGGTAGCGGCGCGCGTCACCGCGGGGATTGTGCAGGGGATGAGAAATGCCCTCCCCCCGGTTATGGCGTGGCCGTGCACCTGGAGCGGGATCGGGCGGTGCGGTCTGTGCGTTCGGCCGATCTCGAGACATCCTGGCGATGATGCTGGGCGGGCCGCACCATCGTCCGGCGGGGCGGCTTGGCAAGGAGCGCCGAAGCCGCCGCCCACCTCGGTGCGTCAGCCTCGTCATGGTGACATCAGGCCCAGAGGAACCCTACCGTGACCAACCCCCGCCGCCCTCCACATTCCACCCCACGGCGCGCCGGCGCCCTCCACCTCACCCCCTGGCCGGCGGTCGTGGTCAGCACCGCCACGGCGTCCGCGCCGGTGCCTCCACGGGTGCACCCGGTGAACTGTCCCGGCTGCGCCTTCGACGGCGGCGGCCGCCCGGTGGCGGTCACCTCCGAGCCGACCCCGGCCTGGCAGCGGGGGATGCGGCCGATCAGCCTCTGAGGCCGCTCATTCGCCGGCGGCCCGCTCGACGTGGCCGCCGAACTCCTTGCGCATCGCCGACAGGATGCGATCGCCGAAGTCGGCGAGCCCGCGGGAGCTGAAGCGGCCGTAGAGGGCGGCGCTCAGCACGTTGGCGGGCACGCCCTCGTCGACGGCGGCGAGCACCGTCCAGCGCCCCTCGCCGGAATCGGAGACCCGGCCCCCGAACGCCTCCAGCCTCGGGGACTCCACGAACGCCTTGGCGGTGAGGTCGAGCAGCCAGGAGGCGACCACGCTCCCCCGGCGCCAGACCTCGGTCACATCGGCGACATCGATGTCGTACTGGTAGTACTCTGGGTTGGTGAGCGGTGCCGTCTCGGCGTCTCCGACCACCTCCCGCTTGCCCACGTTGGCGTTGCGCAGCACGTTCAGCCCCTCGGCGTAGGCCGCCATGAGGCCGTACTCGATGCCGTTGTGCACCATCTTCACGAAGTGGCCCGCGCCGGAGGGTCCGCAGTGCAGGTAGCCCATCTCGGCGGGGGTGGGATCGCCCACACGCCCGGGGGTGCGGGGCGCCGCGTCGATGCCCGGTGCGATGGTGCGGAAGATCGGATCGAGCCGGTCCACCACCTCGGTCTCACCGCCGATCATCAGGCAGTAGCCGCGCTCCAGCCCCCAGACGCCACCGCTGGTGCCGACGTCGACGTAGTGGAGGCCGCGCCCGGTCAGCGCCGCGGCGCGATGGATGTCGTCGCGGTAGTAGGAGTTGCCGCCGTCGATGATGATGTCGCCGGCGTCCATGCGCTCGGCGAGCTCGTCGACGGTGCGACCGGTGAGCGCCGCCGGCACCATGATCCAGGCGGCACGCGGCACCGTCAGCCTGGCGACGAAGTCGTCGAGCGAGGCGGCGCCGATCGCCCCCTCGGCCTCGAGGCGGCCCACCGCCTCGGGATTGACGTCGAAGACCACGCACTCGTGCCCGGCACGCATCAGCCGGCGCACCAGGTTCGCGCCCATCCGTCCCAGGCCGATCATGCCCAGCTGCATCGAGCATCCTCCACTGATGGGTGCGTCCACGGCGCTGCCGGCATCATGACCCATCGGTGACCGGCACTCGATCCGACGTGACCCCCGCGCTGGGGCTGCCGGCGGCGGTGGTCGCCTGCCTGTTCGACCTCGACGGCGTGCTCACCCGGACGGCCACGGTGCACTTCGCCGCCTGGAAGCAGATGTTCGACGGCTACCTGCGGGACCGGGCGGCACGCACCGGCGAGCCGTTCACCGCCTTCGAGCAGCACGACTACAACGAGTACGTCGACGGCCGGCCGCGCGAGGACGGGGTGCGCGGCTTCCTCGCCTCGCGGGGCATCACCCTCCCCGAGGGCGGCCCCGGCGACCCCCCCGGCGCGGAGACGGTGGCCGCCCTCTCCGGCCGCAAGAACGAGCTGGTTCTCCGGGTGATCCGCGAGCAGGGGGTGGAGGTGTACCCGGGATCGGTGCGCTACGTTCGCGCGGTGGCCGACGCCGGACTCCGCCGGGCGGTGGTCTCGTCGAGCGCCAACTGCCGGGACATCCTCGCCGCCGCCGGGATCGACGACCTGTTCGAGGTGGTGGTCGACGGCCTCGTCGCCCACCGGCTGGGGCTCCGCGGCAAGCCCGCCCCGGACACGTTCCTCGAGGGCGCCCGCCAGCTCGGCGTCGAGCCCGCCCGGGCGGCGGTGTTCGAGGACGCGCTCGCCGGGGTGGAGGCGGGCCGCGCCGGTGGCTTCGCCTACGTGGTCGGGGTCGATCGGGTCGGGCAGGCCGAGGAGCTGCTCCGCCACGGCGCCGACGTCGTCGTCTCCGACCTCGCCGAGCTGCTGGGGCCGCGGTGATCCCCCATCCCGCGTTCTTCGTCGATCCCTGGTCGGTCGGCGAGTCGCACGTCGACATCGACGTCCTCCCCCAGGCGGAGTCGGTGTTCGCGCTCTCGAACGGGCACATCGGGCTGCGCGGCAACCTCGACGAGGGCGAGCCGCACGGCCTTCCCGGCACCTATCTCAACGGCTTCTACGAGGTGCGCCCGCTGCCCTACGCCGAGGCGGGATACGGCTATCCCGAGGACGGGCAGACGGTGGTCAACGTCACCAACGGCAAGATCATCCGGCTGCTCGTCGACGACGAGCCCTTCGACATTCGCTACGGACGCGTGCTCGCGCACGAGCGGGTGCTCGACCTCCGCGCCGGGGTGCTGCGCCGGGCCACCGAGTGGGAGTCGCCGGCGCGGCGCCGCGTCCGGGTCTCCTCGGTCCGGCTGGTGTCGTTCGTGCAGCGGTCGGTCGCCGCCATCCTCTACGAGGTCGAGCCGGTCGACGTCGCCGTCCGGATCGTGGTCCAGTCGGAGCTGGAGGCCAACGAGCCGATGCCGCAGATGTCCCGCGACCCGCGGGCCGCCGCGGTGCTGGCGGCGCCGCTGCAGTCGGAGATGTTCGTCTCCCGCGACCAGCGCGCGATGCTGGCGCACACCACCCGGGCGAGCGGGCTGCGGATGGCCGCGGGCATGGACCACGAGATCCAGTGCAGCGGGCGGTACGGCACCCTGATCGAGAGCGGCCCGGACCTGGCCCGGCTCACCATCACCACCGACCTCGAGCCCGGGCAGAAGCTGCGGATCGTGAAGTACCTCGGCTACGCCTGGTCGAGCCGGCGGTCGCTGGCCTCGGTGCGCGACCAGGTGGACGCGGCCGTCGCCGAGGCGCGCCACACCGGCTGGGAGAAGCTGCTGGCCCACCAGCGCGAGTACCTCGACGACTTCTGGCGGTGCGGCGACGTCGAGCTCGACGGCGACGCCGAGCTGCAGCAGGCGCTGCGCTTCGCGCTCTTCCACACCCTGCAGGCGGGGGCGCGGGCGGAGCGGCGCGCCATCCCCGCGAAGGGGCTGACCGGCCCGGGATACGACGGCCACGCCTTCTGGGACACCGAGACCTTCGTCCTCCAGGCGCTCACCTACACCGCGCCCGACGCCGCCGCCGACGCGCTGCGCTGGCGCCACTCCATCCTCGACCTCGCCCGCGAGCGCGCCCGGCAGCTGAACCTGAAGGGGGCCGCGTTCCCCTGGCGCACCATCCGCGGGCACGAGTGCTCCGCGTACTGGCCGGCGGGCACCGCCGCGTTCCACGTCAACGCCGACATCGCCGACGCGGTGTCCCGCTACCACGAGGCCTCCGAGGACGAGGACTTCATGCGCGAGGTCGGCACCGAGCTGCTCGTCGAGACGGCCCGGCTCTGGCGCTCGCTCGGCCACCACGACTTCGACGGCGTGTTCCGCATCGACGGGGTCACCGGTCCCGACGAGTACAGCGCGCTCTCCGACAACAACGTCTACACGAACCTGATGGCGCAGCGGAACCTCCATGCCGCCGCGGCGGCCGCCGAGCGGTACCCGGAGAGCGCCGCGGCGCTCGGGGTCGACCACGAGGAGACCGCCGGCTGGCGGGACGCGGCCAAGACCATGCTCGTGCCCTACGACGAGCGGCTGCGCGTGCATCCCCAGTCGGAGGGCTTCACCCGCCACCAGGTGTGGGACTTCGCGAACACGCCGGAGGACCACTACCCGCTGCTGCTCCACTACACGTACTTCGACCTGTACCGGAAGCAGGTGGTCAAGCAGGCCGACCTGGTGCTGGCGATGCACCTCCGTGGCGACGCCTTCCGCGAGGACGACAAGGCCCGGAACTTCGCCTACTACGAGGCCCTCACCGTCCGCGACTCCTCGCTCTCGGCGTGCACCCAGGCGGTGCTGGCGGCGGAGGTCGGCCACCTCGACCTCGCCTACGACTACTTCGCCGAGGCCGCCCTGATGGACCTCGACGACCTCGAGCACAACACCGGCGACGGCATCCACATCGCCTCGCTGGCGGGGGCCTGGATCGCCGCGGTCGCCGGCTTCGGGGGGATGCGCGACCACGACGGCCGGCTCACCTTCGCGCCCCGGCTGCCGCCGGCGCTGGGCCGGCTGGCCTTCGGCCTCGGCTTCAAGGGGCGGTGGATCCGGGTCGAGGTGACCCACGACAAGGCCCGCTACCGTCTCGGATCGGGGCCGCCGCTGGAGATCGCCCATCACGGCGAGCCGGTGACCCTCACCGGGAAGGACCTCGTCCTGCCCATCCCCGAGGCGCCGGCGCGACAGCGCCCCGGCCAACCGCCGGGGCGGCAGCCGGCGCGCCGCCGCGCCCCGCTGCGCTGGGTCGCCGCCAGCTCGTCGGTGCCGGTGGCCCCCTCGGTACCATCGGTCTCCTCAGCGAACCCACCCGAGGGAGCACCGCCGTGAGGTACCAGGAGGGGCCTTCCACCGAGGCCGAGATCCGCGTCGAGGCCCCGCCGGCGGCGGTGTGGCCGCTGGTCTGCGACATCGACCTGCCCGGACGCTTCAGCACGGAGTTCGTCCGCGGCGAGTGGCACGACGGCGAGGGCCCGGCGCTCGGGGCCCGCTTCACCGGCCACAACCATCACGACGCCATCGGCGACTGGCACACCGGCTGCACCGTGGTCGACTTCGAGCCCGAGCGCCGCTTCGGCTGGGCGGTCGGCGACCCGGCGCACCCGTCGGCGCAGTGGCGCTTCGAGCTCGAGCCCGACGGCGGCGGCACCCGGCTGCGCCAGTGGATGCGGCTCGGTCCCGCCCCCTCCGGCCTCAACGCCGCGATCGAGCGGATGCCCGACAGGGAGGAGCGGATCATCGACCGGCGGCTGGCCGAGCACCGCGGCAACATGGAGGCCACGCTGCGGGGCATCAAGAGGCTGGCCGAGACGGGTTCGTCCTGATGCGGGTCGCCATCCAGCTCGCCGCCGAGCAGGCGCCCTGGGACCAGCTCGTCGCCTACGTCTGCGAGGCGGAGCGGCTCGGCGCCGAGATGTGCTGGGTCGCGGAGGCCTGGGGCTGCGACGCGGCCACGCCGATCGGCTTCCTCGCCGCCCGCACCGAGCGGATGCACTTCGGCTCGGGGATCATGCAGCTGGGCGCGCGCACCCCGGCGATGACCGCGATGACCGCGCTCACCCTGGCGAGGATCTCCGGCGACCGCTACTGCCTCGGCCTCGGCGCCTCCGGGCCGCAGGTGATGGAGGGCCTCCACGGCATCCGCCACGGCGCCGCCCTGGGGCGGATGCGCGAGACCGTCGAGATCATCCGCCTCGCCCTCGCCGGCGAGCGCATCGAGCACCGCGGCACCCACTTCCCCCTGCCCCTGCCAGGGGGCGAGGGCCGGGCACTGCGGCTCAGCCAGCCCGCCAACCCGGCGATCCCCATCTACCTCGCCACCCTGTCGCCGCGGATGCTCGAGCTCACCGGCGAGGTCGCCGACGGCTGGCTCGGCACCAGCTTCATCCCCGAGGCGGCGGACACCTCGTTCGAGCCGCTCGCCGCCGGCGCCGCCCGGGCGGGCAGGTCGCTCGCCGAGCTCGACATCTGCCAGGGCGCGGAGGTGGCCTTCGGCGACGACGTGGAGGGGATGGTCGCCCGCCGCAAGCCGGGACTCGCGTTCTCGCTCGGCGGCATGGGCTCGGCCACCACCAACTACTACGCCCGCGCCTACGCGCGCCAGGGCTGGGCCGAGGTGGCGGCGGAGGTGCAGCGGCTCTGGCTCGAGGGACGGCGCGACGACGCCGCCGCCCAGGTGCCCGACGAGATGGTGCTCGCCACCACCCTGATCGGCACCGAGGCGATGGTGCGGGAGCGGCTGCGGCGCTGGAGCGCGGCGGGGGTGACCACGGTGCGCCTCTACCCCGCGGGCGAGACCCTGGACGCGCGCCTCGCCACCCTGGGACGCGCGATCGAGATGATCCGGGAGATCGCCGCGACCCGCGCGTAGACTTGCAAGGTGTCGGCACCCGCATCGGTGGTGCAACGCCGTCCGCCCTCGCGGCGGACCGCGACCACCACCCCCACCGCCCCCCCTCCCCCGCCCGCATCCGCGCCCGTCGAGGCGCCGCCCGTCCCGAGCCGAAGCTGGCTGGTGCCGATGGGCGTGGTGGTGGTCGGCATGTTCATGGCGGTGCTCGACACCAGCATCGTCAACGTCGCCATCCCCCGGATCCAGACCCAGTTCGGGGCCTCGAACGACGACGTCCAGTGGATCGTCACCGCCTACACGCTCTCGATGGGCGTGGTGGTGCCGGTCAGCGGATGGCTGGGCGACCGCTTCGGGCTGCGGCGGATCTACAACCTCGCCATGGTCCTCTTCGTCATCGGCTCGGCGCTCTGCGGGCTGGCCTGGGGGCTGAACAGCCTGGTCGCCTTCCGCATCCTCCAGGCGGTCGGCGGCGGGCTGCTGCCGGCGATCTCGATGGCGATGGTCTACCGGATCGCGCCCCGCGACCGGATCGGGATGGCGATGGGCCTCTACGGCCTCGGCATCGTCTTCGCCCCCGCCCTCGGCCCCACCCTGGGCGGCTACCTGGTGGAGTACGTCGACTGGCGGCTGATCTTCTACATCAACGTGCCGATCGGGATGCTCGGGCTGGCCGCCGCGATGCTGGTGCTGCCCCGCTGGCCCGCGGGGACGACCCAGCGGCTCGACTCCGCCGGCTTCGCGTTCGTGTCCAGCAGCCTCTTCTCCCTGCTGCTGGCCCTCTCCGAGGGCTCGAACTGGGGCTGGAGCTCGTACCGCGTCCTCGGCCTGCTCACCTTCGGCACCCTGACGATGGCGATCTTCGTGATCATCGAGCTGTCCGTCGAGCATCCGATGCTCGACCTGCGGATCTTCCGCTACTGGGCGTTCACCAACTCGACGCTGCTCATCGGCATCCTCATGGCGGGGCTGATGGCGGGCTTCTTCTACGTGCCCCTCTTCATCCAGCAGGGGCAGGGCCTGGGCGCGTTCGACACCGGCCTCATCCTGCTGCCCTCGGCGCTGCTGACGGCGGTGATCATGCCCATCAGCGGGCGCCTCTTCGACCGTGTCGGAGCGCGCTGGCCGGCGGCGATCGGGCTGCTGATCACCGCCTTCGGCACCTACCTGATGCACAACCTCAGCGCCGACACCACGCGGATGCAGGTGGTGGTCTGGATGTCGATCCGCAGCCTGGGGATGGGGCTGGCGATGATGCCGATCATGACCGGCGCGATGGCGGTGGTCCCGACCAACAAGGTGGGCCGGGCGAGCGCGGTCAGCAACATCATCCAGCGCAGCTCCGCCGCCCTCGGGCTGGCGGTGCTCACCTCGGTGATGACCTCGCAGCAGGCGCAGCAGATGGTCGGGAGGGCCGCGCTGCTCCCCGCCGTCTCCCCGGGGTCGACCTCGGTGCAGGGCGTCACCGGCGGCGGCCCCGGGGCGATGCTCGGGCTGATGCGCGGCACCCAGGTGCAGGTCTTCGGCAACGCCGTCGACGACCTGTTCCTGCTCACCGCGGGGATCACCGCGGTGGGCGTGATGCTCGCCCTGATGCTGCCCACCGGGAGGGCGCAGAAGCCCCCCGGCTAGAGCTCGAGGCGAGCCCGGGTCAGCTGCGGTGGATCTTCACCGTGCAGCTCATCCCCGGGACCAGGTGGAGCCCCCTGGTGTCGGTGAGCAGGATCTTCACCGGGATCTCCTGGGTCACCTTCTGGAAGTTGCCGGTGCTGTTGCTCTGGGGCAGCAGCGAGAAGACCGAGGCGGCGGCGCTCTCGACCTGCTGCACCGTGCCGGTGAGCGGGGACGCGAAGGCGTCGACGTAGACGTCCGCGGTCTGCCCCGGCCTGATGTCGCCGATCGCGGTCTCGTCGACCCGGGCGGTGACGAAGACCTGGTTGAGGTCGTAGGCGGTCGCGAGGGTGCTGCCCGCCGCCACCTGGTCGTTGGGGAGGGCGTGCTCGGCGGCGACCACCCCGTCCTGGGGGGCGCGGATGCTCAGGATCGGGTTGACGCCACTGCCGTTGCCGAGGCGGAGCACCCCGACCACGTCGCCGGCGTGGAACGAGCTGCCGAGCTGTCCCTTCCAGGCCAGCAGGGTGCCGTTGGCGGGGGCGGTGATGACGATCGCGTCGCCGTCGATGTTGGCGTTGTCGGTGCTGACGAACTGGCGCGCGGTGGTGAGGTACGAGAAGAGGAAGGCCACGCCGATGATCACCGCGAGAAGGGCGATGGCGCCGATGGCCAGCAGCCGGGTGCGCCCGCTCATCCGCCCGCCGCCGGGCGGCGCCGCCTCGACCGGCGGGGGTGGCGGGGGCGGCGGCGCCGCCTTGGGGGCCGGCGGCCGCCGGGTGCGTGTGGTTCGCGGGCTGCCGCCGCCCTGAACGGGCCGGCCGCGAAGCTCGCCTTCGCCTTCTGCCATCTCCGAATCCCTTCCGTGTGGTGGGGGCGTCCGCCCCCTACGCCGGTGCGGCCGCGCCGCCTCCGCCGTCCTGCGATGTCAGTGACCGGGTCAGCGCCCGGAGCCCGCGCACCAGCGCGTCGAGGTCGTCCTCGTCGAGGGTGGCGAGGCTCTGCTGGAGCATTTTGGAGCTTCCCTCGCGCAGCCGTGTGACCAGCCGCTCGCCCGCCGGGGTCAGCTCGGCGAGGGTGCGCCGGCGGTCGACGGAGTCCTCACGGCGAGAGGCGTAGCCGTTGCTGACCAGCGCCTCGACCAGGGTGCTGGCGGTGGGGAGGCTGACGCCGAGCTCGCGGGCCAGCCCGCCGATGGTGAGCGAGCCGTGACAGGCGATGCCGAACAGCGCCTTGAGCCGCGGCATGCTCAGCTGCAGCCGCCTCCACTCCGGGGTCGACAGCGTCTGCCGGAACACCAGTCGCTGCAGCTCGATGGCTTCCTCGACAAGAGATTCCTGCGTCGTCTGTCCAGCGAAGGTTTCCGACTGCAACATGGTTATACGAGCATAAAGCATCGCTCAGGCGGGTGACCCGGCTGAAGCGTGGTGCTGCTCTCGCCGTCCCCACCGGGGGCGGCGGCGACTGGGAAGGAAGGGAGCTGATTCCACGTGGCAGGACGGATTCGATCTGGTCTCACACGATCGCAACTCGCGAGCGCCGCGGTGGTCGTGTTCGCCCTCTTCGTCGTGGCCCTGGTGCTCCGCGGCCTGCTGAGCCCCGCTCCCGCGGTGGCCCCGAAGCTGCGCACCGCCGTGGTCACCCGTGACACGGTGCGCACCGTCGCCTCCGAGGCGGGCACGCTGGTGCCGGTGCAGCAGCAGAACGTCAACTTCCGGCAGCCCGGCCAGCTCACCGAGGTCACCGTCAAGGTCGGCGACCACGTCAAGGCGGGCGACGTGCTCGCCAAGATCGACGACCGCGCCCTCCAGAACGCGCTCGCCCAGGCGGTGCAGCGCCAGCAGCAGGACGCGGCGACCCTGAACGGCACGATCACGGGCAACGCGGTGTCGACCGCCCAGCACAACGTCGACGCCGCGCAGACCGCGCTCGCCAACGCCCAGCGCCAGGCCGACCTCACCAACCAGCAGGACGCGGTGACGGTCGCCCAGGACCAGTCCTTCCTCACCCGCGACGCCACCGTGCTCGCCAGGGACCAGGGTGCACTGAACCACGACACCACGCTGCTCGACCACGAGCGCGCCCTGCTCGACGCCGACACCGCCGTGCTCCAGCGCGACCAGGCGGTCCTCGCCCACGACCAGGGGCTGGTGGCCAAGGACCAGGGGCGGGTCGCCGCCGACCAGACCACCCTGCAGCAGGACCAGGCCACCGAGGCGAAGGACTGCCCGGTCACCAACCCGCCGACGCCGCCGAGCAGCGCATGCACCAACGACCAGAACCGCGTCCAGAGCGACCAGAACCGGCTCTCCTCCGACCAGAAGACGCTCGCCGCCGACCAGAAGCAGGCGGCGATCGACGCCGGGCCGGTCAGCCAGGACCAGGCGCAGCTCCAGACCGACTCGACCCAGCTGGGCATCGTCGCCGGGCAGGCGAGCGTCGACCGGCAGCTGGTGTCATCGGACAGCGCCAAGGTGGAGCAGGACCAGACCGTGCTCCGCGCCGACCTCCAGAAGCAGGCGGCGGACAAGATCGCCGGCGAGCGCGCCGTCAGCGACGCCCAGGCGGCGCTGCAATCGGCGCAGGACGCCCTCACCGCGCAGACCACCTCCCGGCCGAACACGATCGCCGCCCAGCAGGCGGTGGTCGCCTCCGACCAGGCGGCGGTCGACACCGCCCGCCAGAACGTCGGCGAGGCCACCCTCACCGCGCCCGTCGACGGCACCGTGGCGAGCGTCAACGGCGCCCCCGGCGAGCCCGTGATCGCGGGTCAGAACCAGACCCCGCGCGCCCCCGGCAGCACCGCGCCGCTCCCCGACACCGCCGCCGGCAGCGCCCTCGGCGGCTCCAGCCTCGCCACCGGCGGCACCCCCGCCACCCAGGCCTTCATGGTGCTGAGCGACGTGCACAGCTTCCAGGTGGTGGCCACCGTCGCCGAGCTCGACGCCGCCCGGGTCAATCCCGGCCAGGCGGTGAAGGTGACCGTCGACGCCCTGCCCGGCGTCTCCCTCACCGGCTCGGTGGTGGCGCTCCAGCCGATCGCCACCCTGATCCAGAACGTCACCAACTACCTGGTGACGGTGAGCCTCGACAGCGTCGACCAGCGGCTGCGCTCGGGCATGACCGCGCACGCGGCGGTCGCGGTCGGCGAGGCCCGACAGGTGCTGGCGGTGCCGAGCGTCGCCATCCAGCACTCCGGCGGGAGGAGCTACGTCGTCGTGGTCCACCGCGACGGCACCCAGGCGCGGGTCGAGGTCAGGACCGGGCTGGTGGGAGACACCACCACCGAGGTGGTCTCCGGCCTCGCCGAGGGCGACCACGTCCTCGTCCCCGACGTGACCCCGCCGGGCGCGCTGGCGAGCCAGCCGCTGAGCTGACCCGGCTCAGCCCTCCGCCCGCCGCCCCAGCAGGCGGTCGACGGTGATCGGCAGGTCGCGCACCCGGATGCCGGTGGCGTGGTGGACGGCGTTGGCGACGGCGGCGGCGACGCCGGTGATGCCGATCTCGCCGATGCCCTTGGCACCCACCTCGCTGACGTATGGGTCCTCGCCGCCCACCCAGAGCACGTCGATGGCGGGGATGTCGGCGTGCACCGGGACGTGATAGTCGACGAGGTCGCGGACGATCACCCGGCCGCTGCGCTCGTCGAGGGCGCCCCCCTCGGTGAGCGCCATGCCGATCCCCTGGATGATGCCGCCGGCGAGCTGGCTGCGGGCGGTCACCGGGCTGAGGATGCGGCCGGCGTCGAAGCAGCCGACCACCCGCCGCGCCCGCACCGTGAGCAGGTCGGGGTCGACCGCCACCTCGACGAACTGGGCGCCGAAGGCGTGCATGCTGTACCGGCCGGCGACCTCGCCGGGCGTGGCCTCGACGGTCGCCTCGATCACGGGGATGCCGAGGCGCCGGAGCATCGCCGCGTAGGTGTCGCGCCGTGAGCGGTCGCCGCGGAGCTCGATGCCGCCGCCGGTGGCCACGACCTCGGACTCGGGAGCGCCGTAGAGGGGCGAGGCCTCGTCCTCGACGGCGAGCTCGACGGCCTTGACCAGGGCGGCGGCGGCGGCCACCCGCACCGCCGCGCCGCTGGTGGTGGCCCCCGTCGAGCCCCCGGAGAAGGCGCCGGCGGGAAGCCGGGTGTCGCCGATCTCGACCCGGACGGCAGCCATCGCCAGCCCCAGCTCCTCGGCGGCCACCGCGGCCATCATCGTCGTCATCCCGGTGCCGAGGTCGGTGGTCGCGCTCGCCACCTCGGCACCGCCGTCGGGGAGCAGCCGCACCCTCGCGGTGGCCGCACCGCGGCCGGAGGGGTAGGTGGCGGTGGCCATCCCCCAGCCGACGAGCAGGCCGCCGTCGGTCATGGAGCGGGGGCGCGGATCCCTCGCCGCCCAGCCGAAGCGCTCGGCGGCGAGCGCGTAGCACTCCCGCAGCCGCTTGCTCGACCACGGCCGCCCGTTCTCGGGGTCGTGGTCGGCGTGGTTGCGGAGGCGCAGCTCGACGGGGTCGACGCCGGTGGCGGCAGCGAGCTCGTCGAGGGCGCACTCCAGGGCGAAGCTGCCCGGCGCCTCGCCCGGTGCCCGCATGAAGGTGGCCGCGGGCAGGTGCATCGCCACCTGGCGGTGCACGGTCTCGAGGTGGGGGACGGCGTAGAGCATGCGAGTCCCCACCCCGGCGGGGTCGCCGTAGCCGTCGTGGGCGGCGACGGCGTTCACCACCTCGTGGCGGAGCCCGCTCACCACCCCGTCGCCGGCGGCGCCGAGGGTCACCCGCTGCCAGCTGCGGGCGCGGTGCCCGGTGAGGTC
>DASXNK010000042.1 GCA_036495095.1 Candidatus Dormiibacterota bacterium
GCGAACGAGGCGTCGAGGAGCTCACCGATGCCCATCGGCCGGAAGCGGCCGAAGCCCGAGGGCGGCGCCGCCAGCCCCGGGTTCCACCCCGGCACCGCGGTGGGCGGCCCCCAGCCCGGGGGTGGCGGCGGTGGCCACCCCGGCGGCGGCGGTGGCGGCCAGCCGGGGGCGGCGCCCGGCGGCATCCAGCCGCTCGGCGCCGGGGCCGGGGCCCAGCCCGGCGGCGGCGGCCAGCCCGGCGGCGGCGGAGGCGGACCGGGAGCCCCCTCGGGCTGGGCCGGGGGACCGCCGGGGTCGCCACTCTCCATGCGACCCATTGTGCATGCGCCCCGCATGTGCCGCCGCCGTCACAGCCGTCGCGGCGGCTTGCGCGCGGGGTGCGGGTCCGGTCACCGGTGGCCGCGGTCACCGGCGGGCGGCCCAGCATGGCGGGCGAGATGACCCCCGAACCCCTTCCCCTGTTCCCCTCGGGCGACGACCCCGCCGAGCTCCGCCGTCACGACCTCGTCGAGCGCCTCGACTGGGTGATCCAGCGCCGCCTCGAGGAGCTGCCCGACACCCTGGTGGCCGCGCTCCACGCCCAGGGCGTGGTCTGCGATCGCACCACCTCCCCGCACGAGCTCGCCCTCCGGCTCGGTCACGCTCAGCCGGAGAACCGCGCCGCCGCCTCGTAGGAGGAGGCTAGGCCGCCGCCCGGCCCACCTCCGGATGCGAGCGTCCGCGAAGCAGGGCGAGGCCGACCACCGCGAGGGTCACCGCCGCGGCGCCGCCGACCACGGTGGGCCGCCGCGCCAGCCGGGGGAGGTCGTGGAGGAGCCGTCCGCTCCAGCCGCGACCGTGGAGGGCGCGATGGTAGAGCCGGTCGCGCTCCTCGGCGGTGAGCACCGGCGCGGCGAGCGCCCGGGCCACCTCGGCGGCGAGGCAGGCCAGCTCACCGACCCGGTCGGGCAGCGCCGCGGCGAGCGACCGTCCCTCGAGGGCGTCGTCGAGGCGCTCGATGTCATCGATCACCGGAGCCCTCCTCCCGGCGGCGGCCGGCGCGCTCGGCGGGGAGCGGCGCTCCCAGCCGGCGGCGCAGGGTGGTCAGGGCCCGGAAGGTGAGCAGCTTCACCGCCCCCTCGCTCCGGCCCATGATCTCGGCGATCTCCCGGTTGCGCAGCTCGCCGCCGAAGCGCAGCAGCACCGCCTGCCGCTGGTCGGCGGGCAGTGTCGCCACCGCGGCGCGCACCTCGGCGGCGCGGTCGCCCCAGACCGCCGCGTCCTCGGGACCGGGCGAGTCGTCGCCGAGCTGGGGGGTGAGCTCGATCCAGCCGGGACGGCGGCGGTCACGGGCCACCAGGTTGGCGGCGACCCGGTACAGCCAGGCCGAGTAGGGGACGCCACGCCACTCGAAGCGCGGCAGCTCCTCGACGGCTCTGGCGAAGGTGGCGGCGGTCACGTCCTCGGCAAGCTCCCGGTTCTGGGTCAGGGTCAGCGCGTAGGCGAAGATCTGGTCGACGTACCGCTCGTAGAGCGGCGCGAACGCCGCCCGGTCCCGCTGCGCGGCATGGATCAGATCGCGCTCGGCGAGGAGGTCTGCCTCGCTGCGGTGGGCCACTCAGCCGGGCCTCGCACGGACGCGGTCCGGCATCAGAATCCGCACCCGACCACCGAGTTACGCGTTCGCGCCACGCCACCCTGCATCCGGCCACCTTGCCACAGGGAGAGCCGACCCTGACAGACGGGGGTCCCGGGGTGCGAACATATGCACGCTGCCCGACACGGGCGGGGCGGGGGGCCATGTCTCCCCTGGGAGGGAAGCGCCGTGCCGCGACGCGACCGATCCGCGCGACTGCTCGCTCGAGTTCGTCTCTGGGCTCCTCTGGTGGTGGTGGCCGCCGTCCCGGTGAGCGTCCTCGCCGCCGGCGGGTCGAGCCCCGTGGGCGGCTCCGGCGCCAGGCTCACCGCGGTGAGCCTGGTCCCCTCGGAGACCAACACCACCACCGGCATCGGCCGCTCCATCTGCCACATCATCGGCACCCAGGCCTGCAAGGACACCCCGTCCACCACCAGCGGCAGCGGCAGCGGCGGCAGCACCGACACCGCGACCGATTCCGTCACCGACACCAGCACCGACGCGGCCACCAGCTCCCCGGCGAGCCCTCCGGAGACCGGCCTCTGCAGCAACGCCAAGGTGCCCGGCGTCTGCTCCACCAGGTCCGCGTCGAGCACGGTGACGGTGCAGCCGCCAGGCACGGTGCAGCAGTCGTCGACGAAGACGAAGGCGACGAAGTCCACGAGGACGACGAAGACCACGAAGACGACGAGGAAGGGGTCGACCACCACGGTCACGGTGACGGTCACCCAGGCGAGCGGCGGGTCGCCGGCGACGACCACCACCAGCACCCCGTAGCCGTCAGGGCACCACCGGGGCCTCCCGGGTGCGGCGGACCAGGTCGGCGACGTAGAGCACCAGGGTGCCTCCCACCAGGGGGATGCCCAGCGCCAGCGCGGCCACGTCCACGGGACCGTGGGCGATGCGCACCCACATGAGGATGAAGAACACCCAGCCCACGGCGATGGTGTTCCGCCGTCCCCAGTGTGTGTGGCTCAGCTCGGGGCGGCGGTGGCTGAGGAAGACGATCGGAGTGGCGAGCAGCGGCCCGACGTAGCGGAGCACGATCAGCCCGCAGAGCCACCAGGGGAGGATGCCGACGAGCGCGCCCCCCACCGCCGCCATCGCGAAGAAGAGCGCGTCGCCGGCGGGATCGAGGGCGCGGCCGAGCTCGGTGAGCGGCCCGACCCGGCGCGCGATCCAGCCGTCGACGGCATCGAGCATCGCCAGCGGGCCGCCGATCGAGCACCAGAGGATCAGGTTCAGGTCGTCGGGGAGGGGCAGCGCGGCGCTGAGCAGCAGTGGCAGGCAGGACCAGGCCCGGAGCGCGGTGACCCCGTTGGGGAATCCGTAGTAGTCGATGCGGGGGCCGTCGGGATGGATGAAGAGCAGGGTGGCGCCGCCGGCCAGCACCAGCCCGAAGAAGAGCCACCACAGGAGGGCGCCGAGGGCTGCGAGCACCGCCGCCCGCGACGACACCAGCTGGGCGATGCCGACGGCGTAGGCCTCGGTGAAGACGAACCCCGCGATCAGCCAGCGGGTGAGCGAGCGGCGCAGCGCCGGGCGGGCACGCAGCAGCCCGAAGGCCTCGACGTACAGGGCCACCAGCCCCCCCAACCCTGACCGTGGCGCGGGGGCGGTCCCCACCTCGTCCACCACGCGCTCCCCGGAACCGGGGCTACTTGACCGCCAGGCAGGTGACGGTCTTGAAGACCCCGTCGATGCGCTGGATCTTCTCGACGATGAGCGCGCCCACCCCGGCCACGTCCCCCGCCTCGACCTGGGCGATGACGTCGTACTCCCCGGTGATGGCGTCGGACTGGACGATGCCGTCCTGGCCCGACATGTGCGAGACGACGTCCATCGCCTTCCCCGGCTGGGTGCTGATGAGCACGTAGGCGCGCACCATTCTCGTCCTCCTCCGGCGGGGCCGCCGCTCCCGCTCGGCGCCGACTGTAGCACCGCGCCGGGGAATGTCCATGCAGTTCGGCCCAGATCCGGCACCCCCGACAGTGCTGACGGGTGTCCGTCCACGACGCAGCGTTCGGGATAGACGATGGCTTTGTTGGTTTTGCAAGCTTTGTTACGATCAGGAGTGGACGGCACGCGGCCCCCTGAGGGGGTGTACGATCCTCTCAGGAGGCCCTGCGGGGGCTCCCATTTCACCATGCAACTCACCCCTTCCTGGCGGGCGGACCGGAAACGGTTCGCCCGCTCTTTGGTTCCCAGCCCTCGATGCCCATCATCGGCCTGATCGCACGCCTCCTCGCCCGGATCGCCCTGCTCGGCGCGCTCCAGGCGCTGCGGCGCCGTGCCGCAGGAGCGCCACCGGCGTGGCGCACCCCGGGCACCGGCCCCACCCCGCAGCCGCCGCCGCCGGCACCACCCGCGCCCGCCGATACCGAGCGCGCCCACCGGGCGGTCCGCCTGGTCGCCGAGTCGGCACGGATCGGCGTCCGGGTGGTGCTGCTCACCGGCTTCCTCGGCGCCTTCGCGGTGCTGCTCACCGCCGGCACCACCGCCACCACCCTGGGGCCCCGCTGGCTCGGGATCGTCCTCCTCGTCCTCGCCACCGGCTTCCTGGTGCTCGCGCTCCGCGAGCTGCGCGCCGCCTGGCGGCTGCGCCTCGCCCAGGTGCGCCGCCGCCGCGCCGAGCGGCTCACCACCCGGGACGTCTAGCCGGCGCCGCCTCAACCGATCGGCGCGGTCAGCTCCAGGGCGATGCCGTCCGGGTCGCGAAAGGGGAGCACGCTGATCCCGAACATCGGCAGGTCGGTGATCTCGCCGTGGTCGACCCCGCTCGCCTCGAAGCGGGCGAGCGCCCGCTCCAGGTCGCCGCGCGCGGGCACGCCGAAGCTGAGATGGTCGAGGCCGACCCGGAAGGGGTCGAAGCGGTCGCCGCGGCGGGACTCGTCGACCGGGCGCAGCCCGATCAGCACCCCGGCGTTGATGAGCACGATGCCGCCCTGGAGGTTCTCCACGCAGAGGTCGTGGAAGGGGTCGCCGGGAGGAGGCGGCGCGTCCATCGCCACGTCGAACCCCAGGACCTCGGTGTAGAACGCCCGCGACCGGTCGACGTCGGTGACGCTGAGCCGGATGTGATGCGGCGGCCCGCCGATCAGCTGCTCGGACATATGACGCCCTCCTTGCCGCGTGCCCTGCGAGGCTACGAAAGGTACGGCGCGACGCCCTCGCCCTGCTCGGCGCCGTCCATCACCACCTCGCTCACGGTGGGATGGGCGTGGATGATGTCGCCGAGCTCGGCCATGGTCAGGCCGTCGCTGATCGCGACCGCGACCTCGTGGACGATCTCCACGGCGTGCACCCCCATGATCGTCGCCCCCAGCAGCAGGTCGCTCTGGGCGTCGGCGTAGAGCTGGGCGAGGCCGTCGGGCTCGGCCTCCCCCAGCGCCTTGCCGTTGCCGAGGAAGCGCGCCTGCCCGGTCTTCACGGTGAAGCCGGCCGCCTTCGCGGACTGGGAGTTCAGACCGACCATGGCGATCTCGGGGTGGGTGTAGATGCACGAGGGCACCACGGTGCGGTCGATCGGCCGGGGATGGTGGCCGAGGGCGTTCTCGACCGCACGCTCCGCCTCCTTGCTCGCCAGGTGGGCGAGCTGGAGGCCGCCGATGCAGTCGCCCGCCGCCCAGATCCGCGGATTGGCGGTGTGGAGCCAGTCGTCGACGACGACGTGGCCGCGCTCGTTCACCTCGACCCCGGCCTCCTCGAGCCCGATGCCGCGGGTCTCGGCGCGGCGGCCGACGGACACGAGGAGCACGTCGGCGGCGATCTCGGTGCCGTCGTCGAGCCGCGCGGTGAGGTCCTCGGCGCGGTACTCGGCGATGCCCTCGAGGCGGCGGCCGGTGTGGAAGCGGATGCCCTGCTTCTCCATCAGCTTGCGGAACTGGGTGACGATCCGGGGATCGACCCCGGCGAGGATCTCGGGGAGCACCTCCACCACGTCGATGCTGGTGCCCAGCGGGGCGAACACCGAGGCGAACTCGCAGCCGATCACCCCGCCGCCGACCACCAGCAGGCGCTCGGGGACGCGGTCGAGGCGGAGCACCCCGTTGCTGGTGACCACCGAGGGGTGGTCCATGTCGAGGCCGGGCAGCCCCGAGGGCTCGGTCCCCACGCAGACCACCAGGTGGTCGTACTCGATCCGGCGGCCGTCGACGGCGACGGCGCCGTCCTCGAGCCGGCCCTCGCCGCGGACCACCTCGACCCGGCGCCGCTTGCAGGCGTTCTCGACGCCCCGGCGCATCGCCAGGACCACCTCCTCCTTGCGCTCCATCATCCGGGTGAAGTCGACGCGGACGTCGCCGACCTCGATGCCGAGGTCCCCGGCGCCGCGGATCCGGCGGAGCAGGTCGGCGGTGGCGAGCAGCGACTTGGTGGGGATGCAGCCCCAGTTGAGGCAGGTGCCGCCGAGCTCGGCGCGCTCGACCATCACCACCCGGGCGCCGAGCTGGGAGGCGCGCAGCGCGGCGACGTCGCCGGCGGGTCCGCCGCCGAGCACCACCACCCTGGGGGCGTCGTCGGCCACCATCACGAGCGGGAGCCGCTCCTGGCGAAGTTGCGCGCCTCCTCGGTGGTGACCGACTCGACGGTGAGCGCCTCGCGGATGATCCGCTCCTGCTCCATCGTGTGAGCCCCGTGGAAGCCCTCGCTGGGGCTGGCGCGGCGGGGACGGCCGATGTACTCCCAGCGGATCTCGTAGGGACGGTGACGGCCGATGGGGCGGGCGAGATGGTTCCAGGAGCCCATGTTCATCGGCTCCTCCTGCACCCAGAACAGCTGCTCGAGGCGGGGGTAGCTCTCGACCAGCTTGCTGATCTCCACCAGGGGCAGCGGGTCGAGCAGCTCGATGCGCGCGATCGCGGTCCTGTCCGCCTGCTTGCGGAGCGGGCTGGTGATGAGGTCGTGGTACATCTTCCCGGTGGTGAGCAGCAGGGTGGTCACCTGCTCGCGCCGCTGCGACATCTCCGGGTCGTCGATGACCCGCTGGAAGCGTCCGGCGGCGAGCTGGTCGAGCGAGGCGTGGGCGGTGGCCGCGCGCAGCAGGCTCTTCGGGGTGAAGATCACCAGCGGACGGGGCCGCTGCATCAGCGCCTGCTGGCGGAGCAGGTGGAAGTACTGCGCCGCCGTCGAGCAGTTGGCGACCCGGATGTTGCCGGTGGAGGCGAGCTGCAGGAAGCGCTCGGGACGCGCGCTCGAGTGCTCGGGCCCCTGGCCCTCGTAGCCGTGGGGCAGCAGCAGCACCAGCCGCGAGCGCTGCTCCCACTTGGCCTCGCCGGAGACCACGAACTGGTCGACCATCACCTGGGCGTTGTTGACGAAGTCGCCGAACTGCGCCTCCCAGATCACCAGCGTGTCGGGCGCGGCCACGCTGTACCCGTACTCGAAGCCGAGGCAGGCGCCCTCGCTGAGCGGGCTGTTGTGGAGCTCGAAGGTGGCGCTGGCGCCGGTGAGGTGCTGCATCGGCGTCCAGTGGGCGCCGGTGACCGCGTCGTGGAAGGTGAGGTGGCGCTGGCTGAAGGTGCCGCGCTCGGTGTCCTGCCCGGTGAGCCGGATGGGGCGGCCCTGGAGCAGCAGCGAGCCCAGCGCCAGCGCCTCGGCGGTGGCCCAGTCGATCTCCCCCTCCTGCACCGCGATCCGGCGCCGGTCCATCTGCTTGGCCAGCTTGGGATTGAGGTTGAAGCGGTCGGGCAGGGTGAGCAGCTGCTCGTTGAGACCGATCAGGGTGCCGGCGCCGACCCCGGTGCGCCGCTCGGTGTCGCGGTCGATGGGGGGATGCAGGTCCTCCCACGGCTCCTCGGTGGGGCCGGTGGCGAGGCTGCTCTTCACCTTGTGATGGGCCTGGCCGACCCGGTCGTAGGCGGTCTGGAACTGGACGTCGGCGTCGTCGCGGGTGATCAGGCCCTCGTCGATCAACCGCTGCGCGTACAGCTCGCGCGCGGTCGGATGGTTCTTGATCTTCGTGTACACCTGCGGCTGGGTGTACGAGGGCTCGTCGGTCTCGTTGTGGCCGAAACGCCGGTAGCCGACGAGGTCGACGACCACGTCGCGGTGGTAGGTGCGGCGGTAGTCGTAGGCGAGCCGCATCGCGTGGATGCAGGCCTCGACGTCGTCGCCGTTGACGTGGACGATGGGGATGTCGAAGCCCTTGGCGAGGTCGGACGCGTAGCGCGTCGAACGGCCCTCATGGGGGTCGGTGGTGAAGCCCACCTGGTTGTTGGCGATGATGTGCACGGTGCCGCCGGTGGAGTACCCGTCGAGCGCCTGGAGGTTGAGCACCTCGGCCACCAGCCCCTGACCGGGGAAGGCGGCGTCGCCGTGGATCAGCACCGGCAGCGCCGCCTTGGGGTCGACGTAGATCGCCGCGGCGCTGCGCCGGGTCTGCTCGGCACGGGTCCAGCCCTCGACCACCGGGTCGACCACCTCGAGGTGGCTCGGGTTGGGAAGCAGCCGCACCGTGATCGGCTTGCCGGAGTCGGTGAGGTAGGTGCCGGTGGCGCCGAGGTGGTACTTGACGTCGCCGGTGGGGTCGTCGGGCTCCTCGCCGAGCTGGCGCTTCTGCTCGCCGCGCTCGAAGGCGACGAGGATGGAGTCGTAGGGGCGGTTGACGACGTGGGAGATGATCGCCAGCCGGCCGCGGTGGGCGGTGCCCATCGTCACCGAGCCGATGCCGTCGGCGGCGACCATGGTGAGCAGCTCCTCGAGCATCGGCACCATCGCGTCGAGGCCCTCGATGGAGAAGGTCTTCTGGCCGATGAAGGCGCGCCGGAGGTAGCGCTCCATGGCGTCGACCTTGGTGAGCCGCGAGAGCAGCTGCACCTTGCGCTCCGGCGAGAGCGGGCGGCGGTGGGCGCCGGACTCGATGTGCTCGCGCAGCCAGACCCGCTGCTCGTGGTTGGAGATGTGCTCGATCTCGTACGCGATCGTGCCGGTGTAGGTCTCGCGGAGCCGGGGGAGCACGTCGGCGAGGGTCTCGCCGGGGACGTAGACGCGCAGCACCGAGGCGGGGACCGCGGCCATCAGCGCCGGCGTCAGCCCGACGGTGTGCGGGTCCATGGCCGGGTCGGAGGGGTGCTCGCCCCCCAGCGGGTCGAGGTCGGCGCCGAGGTGGCCGTGGGTGCGGTGGGCCTTGACCAGCGACATCCCCGCGCCCACCGCGGCGAGCAGCTCCATCCGCGGCGGCGCCGCCCCCGGGGCGCTCACCCCCAGCCCCGGGGCGGGGGTCGGCGCCCGCTCCGGCACCGGCGGCTGGGCCGCCGGCGAGGCCAGCCCGAGGCTGGTGAAGACCTCGGTGTAGAAGCCGTCGGCGCCGCCGAGCAGGGCCTCGATCCGGGCCAGGAACTCGCCCGACTCGGCACCCTGGATGACCCGGTGGTCGTAGGTGCTGGTCAGCGTCATCACCTTGGACATGCCGTAGTCGCGCAGCCGTGCCTCGTCGATGCCGCGCACCTCGGCGGGGTAGCCGATCGCCCCGGTGGCGACGATCGCCCCCTGCCCGGGCATCAGCCGGGGCACCGAGGCGACGGTGCCGATGCCGCCGGGGTTGGTGAGCACCAGGCTGGCGCCGCGGAGCTCGTCGATCCCGAGGCTGCCGCTCCGGGCCCGGGCGATGAGCCGCTCGTAGTCGTCGCGGAAGGCGGCGAAGCTCTGCCCGCCGGCGTCACGGATCACCGGGACGACGAGGAAGCGGGTGCCGTCCTTGCGGCGGGTGTCGACGGCGATGCCGAGGTGGACGCCGGGCTGAACCCGCCAGCCGGCGCCGTCGCGGGTGCGCTCGAAGTGGGTGGTCATCGAGGGCACGTCGACGGCGGCGCGGACGATCGCGTAGCCGACCAGGTGGGTGAACGAGATGTTCTCCGGCCGGCCCGCCGCCCGCAGCGCCTCGCGCAGCTCGCGGCGGCGGGCGTCGAGGTTCTCCACCGAGATGGTGCGGAACGAGGTGGCGGTGGGGATCTCCCGGCTCTGCTCCATGATCGTCGCCAGCGCCGCCGACGGTCCCCGCAGCGGGGTGGCGCCGGCCGGAGGCGTCTCCGGGAGGGAGGGCGCCGGCCGCGCCGCCGGCGCCGGCGGGGGCGGCGCCGAGGCGGCCGCGGTGACGTCGCCGCCGCGGACCAGCCCGGCCGGGCCGCTGCCCCGCACCGTGGCGAGGTCGACGCCCTGGATGGCGGC